>CAZFUK010000256.1:0-7419 GCA_964522005.1 uncultured Anaerolineales bacterium
AGTCGTCAAGGGGGGCATCACCCCTCCCTTCGTAGGGGAGGGGACGGGGGAGGGGTTAGCGCGACGCGCTGGCCTGGGCAATCTCGCGCGCCCGCGCCGCCTGGCCGCCCTCCACGCCGACGCGCAGCCAGTAGAACAGGCCGAAGCCCGCCAGCCGCATCCCCGCCGCCAGCATCAGCGCCGGGCCGATGCCGATACGGTCGGCCAGGAAGGTGCCGACCAGCGGGGCGAAGAAAATCGCCATGTTGTTGGTGGACTGGTGGATGCCGACGTAGGTGGTCTGGTGTTTGGGCGGGCAGGTCGCCAGCAGGATGTCGAACAGGACGAGGTCAATGCCGGCGGCGAAGAATCCGGCCAGCGCGGCGTAGAAGACCAGCGGCTCGACCACAGGCGTCAGCGCGGTCAGGAAGGGGTAGAGGACCAGGCCAATGCTGGCGCTGAGCAAGACGGGCCGCTCGCCCCAGCGCCGCGACATGCGCGACCAGAAGAAGTAGGCTACCAGGAGAATGGCGCCCTGGACCGTGTTGATCAAGCCGATGGCCGTGTCCGAGGCGTTCAACTGGCGCACCCAGTACAGGGGCAACAGGGGAATTGCCATGCTGAGGCCCCAGCGAAACACAAACTGGCTCATCAGGAAGCGGGCGAAGCGCGGGCTTTCCCGAATCACGCCGAGCTGCGTCCGCAGCCGCGCCAGCCCGCCCTCGCCATCGGCCTCGTCTGGCTCCGGCTGCCGGTCGGGGATGTCGATGCGGCTGGAGAAGATCAGGCTGAGCAGGCCGCCGGCGAACGAGGCGATGAAGGCGATCTGGTAGTTGATGGGGAAGGCGACCACGTCGAGGAAGCGGCCGACGCTGGCGACGACGACGGCGTTGGTGAAGCCCAGGATGGACCAGCGCCGGCTCATGAGGTAGTAGCGGCGGTTCGGCCCGGCCACCTGCGCCATGACCACGGTGAAGGCGACGTTGACGATGGTCTGCGGCAGGGTCGCCAAGGCCCATACCCCAATGATGACGTTGGGCGCCTGGTCTCGAAAGAAAAACGGAACCAGGCCCGTCAGCACATACGAGAAGAGGACCAGGAAGCGGGCGCGCGAGTACCAGGGGACGATGTTGCGCTGGCGTTCCAGGAAGCGGCTGACCGCGATGGCGAGCAGCATGCCCGTCATGGCGGGCATGGCCGTCAGCAGGCCCACCTGGAAGCTCGACGCGCCGAGGCGCACGAGGAAGACCGAGAGGAACGTGCCGATGCCTGAGGCGATGCCCACGCCGATGCCGTCCACGATGACGTTGCGGACGTTGCGCTCCTCGACGGTGCGCGGATTGGCGAGCCAGGCCGTCAGGCGAGCTAAAGATAGTTGAGACAAGGCAAACTCCAATAAACAGGGCGGCCGAAGCCGCGTCGGCACATTATAAACCGGGCTAGGAGGCTGTCCAAATTTGCGTTATAATGTTCACACGCCCATTCCCCTTGACCCTGACCGTCGGAGAGATGCGCCTGTGAAGCCCAGCCTGCCCCCAAGTGAGGGGTCCCATCCCGACCGTGTCCGTCTCGTCCCCGACCGGTTTCGGGTGACGTGGCTGGCGGCGCTGTTTGGCCTGCTCCTCGGCGTCACCATGACCTATGTGCCGTATGAGTTCCAGACGCGCGCCTTCGACGTGATTTACCCGCAGATTCGCCTCGTCGGGTTGGGCTTTCTGCTGGGCAGCATCCCCCTCGGTCTGGCCGCGCTCTACCCCCGCCGCTGGCCGACGGTGGACCGGCTCGGGCGCCTCGTGCTCATCCTCACCCTGGCCGTCTACTGGTACGCCGCCGCCGTGACCACGGGCAGCCGCACCGGCCTCTTCCTGTACCCGTTGATGATTGCCTGCGTCGCCTGGGAGGGCTGGCGGTCGCGGCCCGCATGGCGCTATCCCGCCTTTCTCGGCCTGGTCAGCATCATTTTCGGCCTGGTCATGGTCCTCACGCCAAGTCAGTTTTCCAGCGCGTCGTACACGCAGCTTCAGCCGGTCCTGCGCCCCGTCGGGCTGTTCTACCTGGCCGGTGGGCTGGGCGTCCTGCTGGCCCCGTGGCGGCGCACCGAGCCTCTGCGCGTCGTCCTGTTCGGCGGCCTGACCCTGCCTTTCGCCTATCTCGCCTACGCGCTGGGCGTCACGCGCAATTGGGCGGGCGTCGAAATCTACGGCGTCATCGCCCTGGGCTGTCTCCTGGCCGCCTGGTCGCCGTGGATTCTGCCGCCTGCCAGTGTGCGCTGGCGTCTGCTGCGCGGCTTTGTCATCGCTGGCCTGCTGCCGCTGCTCGTCCTGGGCGGCCTGGCGTCGTTCCTGGCCCAGCGCGCCATCGAGCAGGAGACGCACGCCAACACCCTGCGCGCCATCACCACCGAGGCCGAGTGGCTGCGCCAGTACATCAGCGACACGGCCCAATCGCTCCAGACCCTGGCCGCCTCGCCCAACATGGCCCGGGCCACCACGGCCAACAACCCCGCCACGGCGGGCGATCTCCTGGCGCAACTCCGAACCATCCGACCCGAGTTTGGGGCCGTCGGCCTGTTTGATGCAGCGGGGCAGGCGCAGGCCGTGGTCGGGGACGCGGGGGAGCTAGGGCCGACGCTGGACGAGCGGCTAGGCTACTCGGATACGCTAGACGGCGCCGACGTCTACCTGTCCGAGCCGCGCGCCGGGTCGGGCGGCCAGCCCTACGTGCTAATCGTCGTACCCGTTCAGGCGGACAATCAGCGCCGCGCGCTCCTGGCGGCCTCGGTTCCCCTGGCCCGCCTCGCCTCCCTGGCCTCGGCCGGCTCGACAGCCTTTCCCGTCCAGGTCGTGGATACGCGGGCCGGTCTGGTGATACGGGAGCCTGGCGGCAACCGCGTCCTCCAGCCCACGGATAGCCTGGCGTTGGCCCAGGTGGGCGGCATGCAGACCCCCGGCCTTACCGAAGTCTCCGACGGGACGCGGCGCTATCTCACCGCCTACGCGCCTGTTCCCGACACCCACTGGCTGGTCCTGGTGACGCAGCCCATCAGCCTGCTCTATGGCCGCATCACCCAACTGAGTGGCGCGGTGGTGGGGCTGGTCGGGGTGGCCGTCCTCCTGGCGCTGCTGCTGTCCCAGTGGGTGGCCCGCGAGGTAACGGACCGGCTGTCGGAGGTGCAGGCAGCGGCGGGCGAGCTGGCCGGGGGCAACCTGGAGCGCCGCGTCCTCGTGGAGGGCGAGGACGAGCTGGCCGACCTGGGCCGCGCCTTCAACCACATGGCGGCGGAGCTTCAGAGCGGGCAGAGCGAACTGGCCCGCGTCAACGCCGAGTTGCAAGCCGCCGTGCAGGTGCGCGACGACTTTATCTCGGTCGCCAGCCACGAACTCAAGACCCCGCTGACGCCGCTCAAGGGCTTCGGCCAGACCCTGCTGCGCCAACTGGAACGCAGCGACCGCGCCTTCAACCGCGAGCAGGGCGCGCGCGTGGTGCGGCTGATGAACCAGCAGGTGGACCGCCTGGCCGAACTGGTGGACGACCTGCTAGACACGACGCGCATTCGCGGGGGCCGCTTTGTCCTCGACCGCGCCCCGACCGACCTGGTGTCCCTCACGCGTGAGATTGTGGAACGCTTCCAGAACCAGAGCGATACCGACGGCCACAGCCTGGTCCTCGAGGCCCCGCCCGACCCTGTGGTCGGCCAGTGGGACGCCCGCCGCCTCGACCAGGTGCTGACGAACCTGGTCAGCAACGCGCTGCGCTACTCGCCCCCCGACACCCAGGTCCAGGTGACCGTCAGCCGTGACGCGGCGAGCGCGCTGGTGGCGGTCAAGGACCACGGTATCGGCATCCCCCCGGCCAGCCTCACCAGCCTGTTCGAACCCTACTACCGCGCCGCCAACGCCAGCGAGAACTACGCCGGCCTGGGCCTCGGCCTCTACATCAGCCGTGAAATCGTGGAACGCCACGGCGGCCAGATCTGGGCGGAGAGCGCCGGCGCGGGCCAGGGCAGCCAGTTCTACGTGCGGCTGCCGCTCTAACCCCCATTCGCCCCTCTCGCTCATCTGTACTATACTTTATGTGTGCTTACCCTCGAAGGCGCCATTGAGCGCATCACCTATGTGAATGAACAGAACGGCTACACCGTCGCGCGGCTGACGCCGACCGGCAAGGACTACCTGGTCACCGTCATCGGCCACCTGCCCAACGTCCAGCCGGGCGAATCGGTGCGCCTGGGCGGCGTCTGGACGACCCACCCGCAGCACGGCCGCCAGTTTGACGCTAAGACGTGCGAGGTCCAGCGGCCGGCGACGCTCGAAGGCATCCGCAAGTACCTCGGCTCAGGGCTGGTCAAGGGCATCGGCCCGGCGCGCGCCGAGAAGATTGTGAGCCTGTTTGGCGAGGACACGCTCGACGTCATCGAGCGCACGCCGGACCGGCTGGTGGAAGTCGCTGGCATCGGGCCAAAGATCGCCGGGCAAATCATGCGCGCCTGGGAGGAGCAGCGCTCCATCAAGGAGGTCATGCTCTTCCTCCAGTCCCACGGCGTCTCGACCGGGCTGGCGGTCAAGATCTATAAGCAGTACAAGGACACGGCCCTCGACATCGTCCGCCAGGACCCATATCGGCTGGCGAAGGACATCTACGGCATCGGCTTTCTCACCGCCGACAAGATCGCGCGCAAGATGGGCTTCGCCCCCGACGACCCGCGCCGCCTGGAAGCGGGCGTGGCCTACGTCCTCAACGAGTTCAGCGAGCAGGGTCATGTCTTCGCGCTGCGCCCCGACCTCGAAGCGCGGGCGGCGGAACGGCTGAGCGCGGAGGACGTGCAGGTGACGGTCGAGCAGGTGGCGGCGAGCATTGAGCGGCTGGTGGAGGACAAGGAACTCAAGCTCGAAGGTCCCCTCCCCCCGCCGCCCACGCTGCCGCCGTTGCTGGGGGGCGGCCGGCCCTTGGTCGCCGCAAACCAGGACGCCCCGGCCACCCTCCCCGGCGCCGACGGCGAAGCGGTCTACCTGCCGCCGTTCTACCAGGCCGAGGTGGGCGTGGCCCGGCGGCTGCGCCGCGCCCTGGACGCTCAGCGCGACCGCCTGGCCTCGTTCAAGGGCGTCAAGTGGGACAAGGCGTTGGCCTATCTGGAGGAGGAGGGCCTGGCCCTGGCGCCGAAGCAGGCTGAGGCGGTCCAGGTCGCCCTGTCGCATAAAGTCGCCATCCTGACGGGCGGTCCCGGCACGGGCAAGACCTACACCCTACGCGCCATCCTCAAGCTGCTGGCCGCCCGCAAGAACACGGTCCTGCTGGCCGCGCCGACGGGCCGCGCCGCCAAACGCATGACCGAGGCAACGGGCTACCCGGCCAAGACGCTGCACCGCCTGCTGGAGTTCAAGCCGGGCATCAGCTTCGTGCGCGACGAGCAGAACCCCCTGGACGCCGACATGATCATCGTGGACGAGACCTCGATGATTGACCTGCTGCTCATGAACAGCCTGCTGAAAGCGGTGGACGTGGGCAGCCACCTGCTGCTCGTCGGCGACGTGGACCAGTTGCCGTCGGTCGGGGCGGGCAATGTCCTGCGCGACCTGATTCAGTCCGGCGTCATCCCCGTCGTGCAACTCAACACCATCTTCCGCCAGGCCCAGGACAGCGGCATCGTGGTCAACGCCCACCGCATCAACGCGGGCGAGATGCCCAAATTCGCCTCGACGCCGCCGGGCGACTTCTTCTGGGTGGAAGCGGCGGATCCGGAAGCGGCGGCTGAGCGCGTCCTCCAGGTGGTCACCGAACGCATCCCGAAGCGGTGGGGGCTGGACCCGATTGACGACATCCAGGTGCTGACGCCGACCCATCGCGGCGAGGCCGGCGTGGCGGCGCTTAACCAGCGGCTCCAGGCCGCCCTCAACCCACCGCGCGACGGCCAGCCCGAGCGCGCGCTGGGCAGTCGCGTCTTCCGCGTGGGCGACAAGGTGCTCCAGATTCGCAATAACTATGACAAAAAAGTGTTCAATGGGGATGTGGGGCGCATCGAGGCGATAGACCTGGAGGAGCAGAGCGTCCGCGTCCGCTTCGACCAGGACCCTGTGGACTACGAGTTCCACGAGCTAGACGAACTGGTCCACGCCTACAGCATGTCGGTACACAAGTCGCAGGGCAGCGAGTACCCCGCCGTGGTCATACCCCTGGTGACGCAGCACTACATGTTGCTCCAGCGCAATCTGGTCTATACCGGCATCACACGCGCCAAGAAGCTGGTCGTGCTCGTCGGCCAGAAGCGCGCCCTGGCGATGGCCGTCCACAACGCGCAAATCGCCAAGCGCAACTCTCGCCTGGCCCATCGCCTCAGGGCGCAAGACTTTTTACCCTGACCCTGGCTAACCCACGTCGCGTTTTCGGCCCGCCTGAGACGGGCGTCCGCCTTTCCGCCCATTGGCGCGGGCGGCCCTGGCTTTGGCCTCTGACGTCGCCTGCCCGCCACGCCGACCAAGCTCAGCCATCCAGGCCGGGGCGCCAAACACACCCGCGATGAGGCCCGCCAGGCTGAAATCCAGGTCAAGCTTATCCCAATGTACCGATGCCCCGCGCGGGCCTAGCCGCACCTCGGCAATGTCCTCAGGGGCGGCTTCACCCAATCCCTGGACTAGCACATGTGGGAGCAGAAAGACCACACCGTTGCGGAGTTGGACAATCAACCGATGGCTGGCCTGGTCATACGTTACAGACGTGGCCTGGGGTTCCTCCCGCGCTTTGGCTTCACCCCGCTGGACGGCCGTCTCGTGCTGTTGGTCCAGGTCATCCTCCTCAACTTCCCACTGCCCGAGCTTAATCTTAGCCATGATAACGTCTCCATGCTGTTAGGTTTGTCAAAGCTAGTGGGTTGGCATGCCTCTTGAAGAGGTTAAGGGAAAAGGTTAGAATTTAGTGTGCGGACCATATAGCACAGGCTGATGCTATGATATAGACCAGGAGGACTACCGTGGATCAAGCCTTAGAAAAGGAGCTGAGCGACCTGGAAGCCATCATTGACGCGCTGCCCGAGTACCTGACGCGCGGCGAGCTGTACATCAATCTGCCGCGCCCCAACCAGGCGCGCCTGTCGCTGCCCGTCAGCATCGGTGTGGCACAGGACCGCTTGCAGGCCCTGCGGGGGCGCGCCGGGCAAAACTCCGAGGTCATGGCGCGGTTGGCCGGCCTGGAAGGGCGACTCCAGGCGGTGAGCCGCCTCTACCCTGAAGAGTACCAGCGCAAGCTCGCCAGCGAGCAGCGCAGCCGGGGCAACACCGCTCGCTGGCGCGCCGAGGACGAGGAGGAAGAGCGGGACCGCTGGGGGAAAAAGTGACGGAGGACGAACGACCAACGACGAATGACCAACGACGAATGACGGAAGACGGAGGAAAGAGAGTTCGGTCCTTCGTCCTCCGTCTTCCGTCGTCCATCATTCCTCCGTCCGCC
>CAZFUK010000257.1:0-7414 GCA_964522005.1 uncultured Anaerolineales bacterium
GTTTGCTGGTGCTCGATGCCGGCGTACAGGTCTTCCTCGTTCTCGCGGATGATGACGAGGTTCATGCCAGGGTAGGCCGACGCGACGTAGGGCGTGTACGCCTTGCAGGGCCGCACGTTGGCGAACAGGCCCAACGCCTTGCGGATGGTCACGTTGAGGCTCTTATAGCCGCCGCCCTGGGGCGTGGTGATGGGGCCTTTGAGCAGGACCTTGTTACGGCGGATGACATCCCAGGCGTCGGACGGGATGCCGGAGAGCACCCCGCGACGGTAGACGGCCTCGCCGACTTCGATACAGTCATAGTCAAGGGGCGTGCCTGCCGCGTCGAGGATGCGGAGGGTCGCGGTCATGATTTCAGGGCCGATGCCATCGCCATAGGCAATGACCACACGCTGCGGGGCCGACATAGCCTGTTCTCCTGCATGGGGCCGTCGGCCGGCTAGCCCCCGGCGACGGCCCCGGTCTCACCAGACATTTACTGCTGTCTAGTATAGTCGGCTGTAGCAGAATGTCAAATCTATGTCGTTGGTTTGTACAACCCTTCTCTCGATGCGGTAGGGGGGTGGTCGCCGCGCCCGCGACGGGTGACCTAACCCCCCATCCCCCTTCCCTGCGAAGGAAGGGGGAGCAGCGATACCCCCCCTCCCTGCGAGAGACGGGGGAAGGGAGATGGCGGCCCCCCTCCCTTATCAGGGGAGGGGACGGGGGAGGCGTTCGTCTCTTCCTGGCTTACGGCGCCGTGTACCGCAGCAGGAAGCCCTGGCCGAACGCGTCGCGGCCAATGGCCCAGCCCTCGGTTGGCGAAACCATCGAGACGGCGAGCAGAGTAGCCGTTGTGGGGCTGGCGACGCTCCGCCACGTCCTCCCATTCCAGTACCGGATGCCCCCGCTGTCGCCAACGGCCCAGCCCTCTATGGACGAGAGCATGTCCAACCCCTGGACGGTCATTCCGACAGGATAGCCGGTCTCTGCCTGACCGTCCCAGCGCCAGACCGTCCCCCCTGCGCTGCCCCACACCTCGCTCCGCCCGACAGCGTCCAGGTTCCACAAGCGACGGCCACCCCGTAGTCTCCACGCGTTGGCCCCACTATCCCAGCCCCAGGTTATATCCATCAACCAATAGACCCATCCATATCTATCGTATTCCATGACTTCGGCTACACCGGAGGCCCAGGCCTGCGTGGGGGACAGCGCCACAATATCATCATCAAAGGTCAGGCCGATTAAATTGACGCCCGGTGCGGTGCTTGGACGCTCATACCCGACCGGCGTCCAGGTCTGACCATCCCAGTACCATGCCCCCCCGCCGACCGCCCAGCCGGCCGTCTCGCTCGCCATGGCGATGTCGGTCAACCCGGCCTCGGTGGGCATGTCCATCCGCGCCCAGGCCTGTCCGTCCCAGTGGAGGATGGCTCCCCCCTCGCCCGCCGCCCAGACGCTGCTGGACGACAACGCGCTCAGGGAGCGCAGGTTGTAGCGCGTGGGGCTGGGGACGTAGCGCCAGGTCTGGCCGTCCCAATGTTGGATGGCCCCGCCGTCGCCGACGGCCCAGCCATCGTTGGCCGAGAGCATCAGAATGTCGTTCAGCCGCGCCCGGTTGACTACGAAGGTTGCCGTCGGGGTGGGGGTGATGGTCGGCGTGGGCGTCAACGTAAGCGTGGGCGTCGGGGTATCGGTGGGGATAGGCAGCGCCCAGCCCTCGGCCCACACCCGGCCGTCCCAGTGCATCAGCGCGCCGTGGTCGCCCACGGCCCAGCCATCGGTCGCCGAGGTCAGCGAGACCCCGCGCAGCATCTCCGTGGTCAGCTGCTCGGTCTTGAGCATGGGGTACGGGGCGAGGCCGCCAAAGGCCGACCAGCGCTGCCCATCCCAGTGGGCGAGCTGACCCCGGTAGCCGACGGCCCAACCGTCGGTGGGTGAGGCCATCGAGACCGCGAAAAGGGCCCGCAGGTCCGCGTGGGGAGCCTCCCGCCAGGCTGTGCCATCCCAGTGGTAGACCACGCCAACACGGTAGAACTCGTAATTCTTAGGCCCATTCGTCCCGACCGCCCAGCCGTCGGTGGGTGAGAGCAGGGTCAGCCCGTACCACCAGACATTGCCGGGGCTAGTCACCGCCTGCCACGTCTGGCCGTTCCAGCGGACCATCGCGCCGTTGTCGCCGACGGCCCAGCCGTCCGTCGCCGAGGCCATCGCCACGGCGTTGAGACCCTCATTCGGCGGGGCGGTGACCGCTCGCCAGGTCTGCCCGTTCCAGCGGAGAATCGTTCCCCAGTTCCCCACCACCCAGCCATCGGTGGCCGAGACCATCGTCACTGCGCGCAGCATGTCCTGGACGGGCGAGGGGACCGTCCGCCAGGCGGCGCCGTCCCAGTGGAGAATCAGGCCGTTCAGGCCAACGGCCCAGCCATCCGTCGCCGACAGCATGTCTAGCCCATAGAGGGGGGCGGGTGGGGTGACCACGGGGGTCCAGGCCCGCCCATCCCAATGCACAATCGCGTCACCGACGGCCCAGCCATCTGTAGCCGAGAGCATGTCCACGGCGCGTAGGGTCACGCGCGGGGCGGCCGTCGGCGGCGGCGGGAGGGTCGGGGATGGCGGTTCCAGCGTCGGCGTGAGCGACGGTGACGGCGTGGATGTGGCCGTGGGGGCCACGCCGCCGCAGGCGGGGCTGCTGTTGTCGGGCCAGCAGCGCCACGTCCCGCCCGGCCGGTCGCCAAGCCCGCGGACCAGGTAGGGGATATGGAGATGCCACGGCCGGGGGTCGAGTGTCGGCGTGGATGTCGGCGTCGGCGTCAGCGTCGGCGTCAGCGTCAGCGTCGGCGTCGACGTCGCAGTGGCCGTCGGCGTGGCGGTGGCCGTCGGTGTCGCTGTGAATGTTGGCGTGGCGGTAGGCGTCAGGGTGCTCGTGGGTGTCACGGTGACGGTGGGGGTCACGGTGACGGTGGAGGTTGGAGGGCGGGTAGCCGGGGGCGGCTCGACGATGGTATACGGCGCCGTGTTGACCCCCAGGTAGAGCGCCAGGTCGTCGCCTGGGGCAGGCTGGCCCGTCGTCGCCAGGCTGACGACACAGGCGATGGGCAGGCCGTCCAGCGAGGTGATGAACGCCGTCCCCTGGAAGCGCTCGAATAGGCCATCGAGGTTGAGGTCCGCGTCCAGGCTGTTGCGCTCGTGCTCGGAGCGGGTGAGACTGCCTCCGGGCGGGATAGTTAGGTCTACGATATGCTCGGCCCCGGCGGGCTGGCTGAAGCTGTCGGCGACATAGCGCACGCGCAGATGGGCCGGTTGGGTCGAGGAGGGGTTGCCGCACGTCCAGTCGGTGTAGGTCTGGTCGAAGTTCGCCAGGACCCGGGGCAGGCGCACGCCCGGCGTCAGGCGCTGGAGGGGCTGGACCGGGTAGGCATCCTCCTGCCGGCCGGCGGTGTCGGCCTGGACGACCCAGGCGCCAATGGGCGCGCCGGCTGAGATGCGCACCGACCCACTGAAGCGGCTGAAGCGGCTCGCCAGGTCGCCCGACGCGGTGTCGTCCTCGCTGCGGACGCGCGTCTCGTGAGGCGCGAGTTGCAGCGTCACTGTGACCTGCTGCCCTGAAGCGACCTCGCCCGCTGGCCCCCGGCTCGCCTCGTCGGCGGTGTAGACCAGGACGGCATCGGTGGGCGTGTCAGCGGGGTTGTGGAGGCCGAGGCGGGTGTAGGTCTCGTCGAAGTGAGCCAGGATGCGCGGCGCGAATAGCTCCCGTCCCAGGCTGTCCTCGGTCAGGGCGGGTAAGGCTAGCTCCCGCTGCCCCTCCCCGGCGTCTTCCGTCACGACCGCCACCAACGGTACATTGCTCGTGACCACCATCGAGCCATAGAACTGGCCCGCATAGGGGGGAGAGAAGGACATGCCAGAATCGAGTTGGTTCCACAGCACCGTGCCGTAGGCTGGAATGACCATCGTGCGCGGGGGAATCGCCGTCGAACCGACCGGAAGGCCATTGACCAGGTGCGGGGTCAACTGGGCGGTGATGAACGCGACCTGGCCCGTCGTGTTCTGGAACGCGACACCGCTCCGCCGACTATCAAAGATGTAGTACAGCGCGGGAAACACCAGGACGCGCGAGGCCTGGACGATGCCGTTATAGGCCAGGTAGGGCGGGTGAGGTTGGGCAGCGTTGGCCCGGGCAACCGTGTAGCCTCGGACAATGGCGGCGATGGGCTGGTCGGACTGCAAATGGAAGGCGGCGGCTATACCTATTTGCAGAACCGACGCGGCCGAGATCATGGCGGTCGCGCCAGGCGCGATGTCATAGGTGCGCGTGAAATCACCCGCGTAGTTATGGCGGCTCTCGCGCACGTGGGCCACGCAGCCGTCACACGTAGCGAGGTTGACCACGTCATAGTCGGTGGACAAGAGCGCGTTGAAGCTCCATTCCCAGATAGACCGGCGCACGCGGGGCAGATAGACGTCGTAGACAGCGGGGGTGGGCGAGACGGTCGGCGTCGCGGTGAACGGCGGCGTGGCTGTGGCTGTCGCCGTCGCCTCCGCTGCAGCGAGGGTGGACGACGTGGAGGGTGTGGCCGTGGTCTCCGCTGGCAAGGGGCCAGGGGAGGCCGAGGGCGTCTCTGTACGAGTGTCCTGGTACGGTGAGGGGCGGGCCTGGGTGGTGGGTGGGCCGGCGAGGGCGGCCAGGAGGAGGGAAGCCAGCAGGACGAGGACCAGGGAGACGAGGGCGGGGAAGCGGGGGGGACGCTGACCCATAGGAGGCTCCTACGCGATGGGGGGCGGCCAGACCTGACAGGTTTTTAGAAACCTGTCAGGTCTACGCGCCTGTGAAGTTCTATTCATATAGACGCAGCCGTGCGTCTCATAGTCACGGCTATGAAGATCAAAAAAGGGACACAGACAATCACGGACCAACACGGAAAAGAGGCTTTCCGTGTTCGTCTGTGGTCGTCCGTGTCCTGCTAGACGGTAGTTCCAAGACCCAAAGGTTAGCGCCGGCCGCGCCCGCCCTGGCCCAACGTTGCGTCGAGACCGGCGATGAGCGCCTGCTTCTCCTCTGGGGTGAGCTTGGCCTCAGGGTGCATCCAGAGGTACATCTGGGGCGGCATGTCACCCTCGCGCACCTTCTCTGACGCCTCATTGCGCCGCCCCGGCCGCCAGTCCGAGAAGTTGAGTTCCGCCCGCCCCTCACGCACGTCGTTAGCGATCAGCCACGACGCCGGCGCGATCGTGGTGTACCAGGGCCAACGAGTCTCATTTGAATGACAGTCAAAGCAGGCTCGCTCGGCCAGGGCGCGGGTCTGCGGGCTGTTCCAGGCTGGCTCGCTGACTACCGGCGGGTTGGTACGGGGGACAGGGACCAGTTGAATCGCCAGCAGGCCCAGCAGGAGCGCGCCCACCAGGCTCAGCGCAGTGCGACGCATCATCCTGTCCTCCCCTACGCCACGATCTTGATGACGTACTCGGCGCCCATGCGCAGGGCGCGCTTGTTCGCCAGCAGCACCTCCGGCCGTGCCGCGAAGCGGTTCGTCAGAATCTTGACGATGGTCTCCAACTGGACGACGCCCGTGGCCGCGATGAGCGCGCCGAGCGTGACGACGTTGGCCGCGCGCGCCAGGCCCAGGTCGGCCGCGATGTCCTTGGCGGGCAGGTCAATCTCGTGGATGTCCAGCCGCCCGGACCGCTCGGCAATCAGGGCCGAGTCAACCACCAGCGTACCGCCGGGCCGCACCAGCGGGGCGTACTTCGCCATGGAGGGCGGGTTGAGGACGATGGCCGCCGAGGGCCGCTTGACCAGGGGCGAGCCAATCTCCTCGTCGGAGATGATGACGGTGCAGTGGGCGGTGCCGCCGCGCATCTCTGGCCCGTAGGACGGAATCCAGGTCACGTTGCGGCCCTCGGTCATGCCGGCGTAGGCCAGCAGCTGGCCGGTGAACAGGACGCCTTGACCGCCGAACCCCGCGATGACGATTTCTTCGAGCATAACGCCTCCTACCCTAGGTCAAACCCTTCACCGCCTCGACGACCTTGTAGTCGCCCAGCGGGAAGTACGGAATCATGGTATCCTTGATGTACTTCAGCGACGCCTGCGGCGTCAGGTCCCAGTTGACCGGGCAGGCCGACAGGATTTCGACCATGGAGAAGCCCAGACCGGCGAGCTGCGCCTGGAAGGCCGTCCGCAGCGCCTTCTTGGTGCGGTTGATGTTGGCCGGGTCATGGACGGCCCGCCGCACGATGTACGCTGCGCCGTCGAGGGTGGACAGCATCTCGGACACCCGCACCGGGTAGCCCATGCGGAGGACGTCGCGCCCCAGTTGGGAGGACGTGGTCTTCATGCCCGGCACGGTCGTCGGGGCCATCTGGCCGCCCGTCATGCCGTAGACGCCGTTGTTGACAAAGACCACGGTGATCTTCTCGCCGCGCGTGGCCGCGTGGACGATCTCGGCCATGCCAATGGAGGCCAGGTCGCCGTCGCCCTGGTAGGTAAAGACGACGCGGTCGGGCAGGACGCGCTTGATGCCGGTCGCCATGGCCGGGGCGCGGCCGTGCGCCGCCTCGGCGAAGTCGCAGTCAAAGTAGTTATAGGCGAACACCGAGCAGCCCACGGACGCGACGCCCACGGTCTGCTCGCGAATCCCCAGTTCGTCAATCACCTCGGCCACCAGGCGGTGAATCACGCCGTGGGTGCAGCCGGGGCAGTAGTGGGTCACGACCGGCCGCAGGGCGTGGGGCCGCTCGTAGGCGACTGTCAGCCCGTCGAGCACGTTGGCGCTCGCGTGACCGTTCGTCTGGAACTCAGTTAAGGGTAGCACGTGATATCCCTCCTTACGCCTACCAGGACCTGACCGGTTTTGCCAAGCCTGTCAGGTCTGCCGCCTCGGTGTTGGCCGGCGTGACGATGAAGGATGGCGTCCGGGTGGCGATGGCGACAATCTGGGCCAGGATTTCGTCGGGCATGGGCACGAAGCCGCCAAAGCGCCCGAAGAAGTCCACACTGGCTTGGCCGCCCACCGCGAGGCGCACATCCTCGACCATCTGGCCCGCGTTCATCTCGACCACCAGGACCCTCGGAATGCGCTTGGTCAACTCCGTGATGCGCGCCGAGGGGAACGGCCACAGGGTGATGGGCCGCAGCAGGCCGACGCGGATGCCGCGCGCCCGCGCCTCGCGCACCGCGCTCTGGGCGATACGCGCCGCCGAGCCAAAGGCGACAATCAGGATGTCGGCGTCGTCGGTGTCGAGTTCGGCGTACCTGACTTCACTCGCCTCGATGGCGGCGTAGCGCGCCTGGAGGCGGAAGTTGATCTCTTCCAGTTCCTCCGGCTGCAAGCCGATGGAGGCGATGACCCGGCGCTCGCGGCCCTGGGCGCCGGTCAGCTGCCAGCCGCCGTCGCCGGCCGTTAGGTCGCGCATGGGCGGCATGATGACCGGC
>CAZFUK010000258.1:0-1941 GCA_964522005.1 uncultured Anaerolineales bacterium
CGTACTGCCGCATGACCTCCTGGAGGCGGTCGAGGGGCAGGGCGTAGGCGGTGTGGCCGTCGCGGCCCGTCATCGTCTCGGCCATACATAGGGCGTTGACGATGGCTTCCTCCGTCGCCTCCACGGCCGCCTCGAACAGCCCGTTCAGCGCATTATCGGGCAGCATGCGGATGCTCAGGGTCTGGCCGGCCGGCAGCCGCTCGCCCAGGCCCCGGTTGCCGGTGGCGAAGGCCAGCAGGATGTCCCCGCTGCTGTTCTCGCCCAGCCCGCCCATGCGCCCGACGCCGAGGGCTGCCCGCTGCGCCAGCTTGCGGCACTGGCCCGGCAAGAGCGGGGCGTCCGTGGCGACGATCACGATGATGGAGCCAGTTCCCGGCGGTGGGGCGGACATGATGGGCGTCGGGACCGCCGAGGCCGGGATGGCCTCGCCCACCGGGACGCCGTCAATGCGCAGCAGGGCGCGCTGGCCGTAGTTGGCCTGGACCAGGACGCCTACCGTCCACCCGCGCTCGGCTTCCGCTTCAGCCAGGCCAGGCAAGAGGGTCTGGGCGGGCAGGCGCGGCGGCCAGGTGTAGGGCACGAGGCGCGACGACGTGCCGATGCCGCCCTTGAAGCCGTGGGCCAGCATGCCCGTGCCGCCGCCCACGGCCCCCTCGGCCACGGGGCCGCTCGCGGCGTTGTCGAGGGCAGCGAAGACGTGCTCGGGTTTCACATGGAAGCCGTTGATGTCGTTGAGGAAGCCGTCGTAGGTCTCGGCCACGACGGGCAGGCTCCACATGCTGTCAAACGAGCCGTCACTGTGCTGGACCGTGTAGGCAATCAGCGCGTCGTGGACCACCCCCACCGAGTGGGTATTGGTGATGGCGACAGGCGTGGTGAGGGCGCCCGACTCGGCCAGCCACACCAGGCCCGTCATCTCGCCGTTGCCGTTGAGCACATGGTAGCCCGCGAAGACCGGGTCGGCGCCGATGGCCCCCTCGTGGGGGAGCACCACGGTGACGCCCGTTCGCACCGGCCCCCGCCCCACCACCAGCGGCCCCTCGCCCTCGATGAGCGTCGTGTGGCCGACGCGTACCCCCGCTACATCTGTGATGGCGTTCCAGGGGCCGGGCGCGAGCCGCCCGATCCTGATGCCCAGGTCACGCGCCCGTCGGCGGCCCCCCTGCGTGTGTGACAGTCCTGCCTGCACCGGCTCCTCCTGAAAAGACGACTACTGCGCCATACCCTTGGCGCAGTAGTATAGTTGAACCTGAAGAGGGGGTCAATGGAGCAGATCGCCTGCTTGTACTCTAGGGAAGGGGGCCACCGCGCCCCGCGATGAACAGGGTGTACCACTCCTCGCGGCTCAGCCGTACCTCGGTGGCCTGGCAGCAGGCCTGGATGCGCTGGGGGTTGGTCGTGCCAATGACGGCTTGCATGCGCGCCGGGTGCCGCAGGAGCCAGGCTAGCACAATCGCCTCGCGGCTGACGCCCTTCGCGTCGGCCATGTGGGCGACGGCCTCGGCCGCCTTGACCGTCCGCTCGTCGGCGTTGGCGGGCAGGTTGCCCGACAGGTGGCCGCGCGCCAGCGGACTCCACGCCTGAAGCGTGATGTCGTGGAGGCGGCAGTACTCCAGGGTGCCCTCGCCGCGCACGGGCCACTGAGGATTGTCCTGGTTGGTGATGACGCCGGCGTTGATCAGGTGGCTGTGCAGGAGGTTGAGTTCCATCTGGTTGGCGACGAGCGGGTCGGGGAGGTAGCGGCGCAGGAGGTCCATCTGCGGGCCGCTATGGTTGCTGACGCCGAAGTAGCGCACCTTGCCGCTCTGCTTCAGGGCGGTAAAGGCTTCGGCCACCTCCTCCGGCTCGACCAGAGGATCGGGCCGATGCAGGAGGAGGATGTCCAGGTAGTCGGTCTTGAGCCGCCCCAGGCTGCCCTCGACCGACTGGACGATATGCTCG
>CAZFUK010000258.1:1951-7381 GCA_964522005.1 uncultured Anaerolineales bacterium
AGTCGTAGCGGCCGGGCGAACTGGGGTCGGGCGTACCGCGAAAGCGGATGCCGCACTTCGACTGGAGGATGACCTTGTCGCGCAGGCCGGGCAGCGCGGCCCAGACCGCCGAGAACGTCGCTTCCCGCTGGCCTCGGCCGTAGATGTCGGCGTGGTCGAAGAAGTTGACGCCCTGATCCAGGGCGACCTGGACCGCCGTGACGGCCTGCTGCGTGTCCTCGGGCAGGGTCATGCAGCCGAAGACGATGCGCGAGCCTTCGAGCGGGGTCGGGCCAATGCGTTGTCGTTCCATGGGTAGTCTCCTTACCCGTCACTCAAGCAAACCACGCGCCGCCGTTGCCCTCGCCCTTCCCCCCCTTATGAAGCCGACGCGGTAGCCTGCCACGCCAGGTGCGACTGCCAGGCCGTGGCCCACAGACGGTGGACGTCGTCGCCCAGTTGGAGGTCGAATATCTCGCGCAAGACGGCGTCGTAGTCCGTCACGCTCTCGATGACGCGCTTCTCGCTCCCCTGGGGCGTGACGTGTTGCAGGAGGGCGCCGCGCAGGCTGTGAATGCCGTCCCGGCCCCAGCGGTGGCAGGTGGTGGTCCGCGTGAAGCCGGAGTGGGGCGATGTCTGGAGCCAGTGGCAGCGTTCGGCAAAGTCGCGCATGGTGTGAGGCTGGAGCGTGAAGTCAAAGCCCATGCCGTCATACTGCTCGCAGCGCCAGCGTACGCCCCGCCGTGCCAGGCGAAAGACAAAGCCGGCCTGCTCGTACTGGCCTTCCTGTAACGGCACAGGTTCGAGGAGGCCGTTGCCGAAGCCGACGTCGGCCAGCCAGGGCCGGTCGAGGTGGACCAGCAGCACCAGGTGATTGCCCTCGGCCAGGTTGGCGTCGCGGGCGCGGTCCTCGGCCAGGTCGTCGTAGGGAACGCGGCCCACGGCGCTGGCGAGCAAGTCTACGTCGAACCCAATCTCGCGCAAGGCCCAGGCCAGCAGACCGTTCATCTCGAAGCACCAGCCGCCGCGCCGGCGGACGACGAGCTTGTCGAAGATGGCGGCGTGGTCCAGTGTGAGAGGGCGGCCCAGGTGAATGTCCAGGTTCTCGTAGGGGATGCTCAGCACGTGGGCGCGATGGAGCGCCCGCAACACGGCGAGCGTGGGCTCCACCGGGCCATCATAGTGGATACGATCCAAGTAGGCGGCCAGGGTTCTGGTCATGGGTACGCTGTGCCTCGTGCGAGACTACTCGGCCAGGAACTGGGCCAACACGGGTACGAGAACTTCCGTCGCCGGTCCGTGATCCTGGCCCGCCAGCGTGACGTGCCGGGCGTGAGGGAGGATGTGGGCGATGGCTTGCGCTGCGTGATGCATAAAGGGCGGACTGGCCCCGCCATCGATCACGAGCGTGGGGATAGTCACCGACCTCCACTTCTCCAGCGGCGCGGGCGTGCCGCTCGCCGTGTCGCCCATGATGGTCCCGTCATAGGCAATCGTATGGGCCAGGGCTTCTGAGCCTGCCCAGAACGGCGCAGTTCGCATGTGAGCCACGACGTGGGCCGGGATGCCTACCGCCTGGGTCAGGAAGATCTCGACCGCCTCCCCTCGGCGGCCCGCCGTGACCGCCCTGTTCAACTGGGCGACGTAGTCGTGAGGCAGGGGAGGACGGCTGTCGTCAACGACAAAGGGTGGCTCGTAGATCGCCAACTTCGTCACCTTGCCGGGCCGGCGACGGGCTGTTTCGAGGGCCAGCACGCCCCCGGAGGAGTGACCGAACAGGTAGGCCGTCCCGCCCGCTACCTCAATCAGGGCTTCGATGTCCTCGACCTCACGCTCAACCGCATACGGGGCGGTGTCGCCGCTGTCGCCTCGGCCGCGGCGGTCATAGTTGAACACCGTGCAGTGGCCGGCCAGGGCCTCCGCCAGCGACCGGGTATCCGAGCGCGTGGTTGTGGCGCCCCCTACCAGGATCAGCGCCGGTCCCTCCCCCATCTGATCATAGGCGATGGTTGTACCATCCTTTGACGTAACTGTTCGCATAGGCACACTCCTTTGTGATCTAGCAGCGGGATGACTCCTGTACTCCCCATCCCCTTTGGGTTGCGCTACGACTGGGACTCTTGATTCTTCGTCGCTTCGTAGCGCAGCAGAACCACGCCTGAGGGGAAGGCGCGCGTTTCGACCAGCTTGAGGCCCTGGTAAAGCCCATCGGGGAAGATCGTCTTGCCGCCGCCGAGTACGACGGGATACACGAGCAGGGCGTATTCGTCCACCAGGTCGTGCTGCGCCAGGGTATGGATCAACACGCTGCTGCCGTCAATGTAGATGTTTTGGCCTGGCTGCTCCTTGAGCTTGCGCACCTCCTCGACCACGTTATCGCGGATAATGGTTGAGTTGCGCCAGGCTGTGGCGGAGTCCAACGTGGTTGAGACGACGTACTTGCGCTTGCTGTTCATCACATCGCCAAATGGGTCGCCAGCGGGCATGGGTTCAAACGCCGCGCCGTGCCCCTGCCAGGTCTTGCGTCCCAACAGAAACGCGTCGCACTCGCTCATGGCCTGGAAGAAGTAAGCGCCGATGTCATCATGCCAGTAGGGCATTGTCCAGCCGCCGTGGGTGAAGCCGCCCTCCATGTCTTCCTCAGCGCCGCCGGGCGCCTGAATGACCCCGTCCAACGACATAAACTCCGAGACGATTAACTTGCGCATGGATGGTCTCCTTATATGGGATTCAGTCGGTGCAGACCTGACAGGTTTTCCAAAACCTGTCAGGTCTAGGAGATATGTAACAACTCTATTTCTACTTAACCTCGTAGGCGCGCCGCAAGCCGGCGATGTCAAGCTTGCTCATCTGAAGCATGGCCTGCATCGCCCGCCCGGCCTTCTCAGGGTCCGAGTCGCCCAGCATCTCGCCCAGCGCCGTCGGGATAATCTGCCAGGACACGCCGAAACGGTCCTTGAGCCAGCCGCAGGGGCCAGGCTCGCCGCCGTCGGCGGTCAGCTTCGCCCACAGCTCGTCCACCTCGGCCTGGGTCTCGCAACTCACGTACAACGAGATGCCCTCGGCGAAGGTGAAGCTCGGGCCGCCGTTGAGCGCCACAAACCGCTGCCCCGCCAACTCGAACTCACACGACATGAGCGCGCCGGCCGGCCCCGGCCCGCCCTCGCCATAGCGGTTGGCGTTCAGAATGCGCGACTCCTTGAATGTGGCGACGTAGAGATTGACCGCTTCCTCGGCCTGGTCGTTGAACGTCAAGAACGTGGTGATCTTCTGCATCGTAGCCTCCTGATTCTGGACCGTTGTCGTCTACTCCTGCGCGAAGTGGTTACACTATAGCGTCGTTTGGGACAGCCCAGAATCGACAATGTGAGGGGGGAATCCTACGCCCATTTCGTGGATTTTAGCAAAAGAAGGAGAGACGTGACATTGGTAGAGACGTGACAAGGTGCCCCGTACTCGTGGTATGTCACGTCTCTACCGCGTGGCGTGGGGATCGAGGGCGTCGAGGAGGGCGTCGCCCAGGCAGGTGAAGGCCAGCATGACGGCCGCAATCAGCACGGCGGGCGTGAGGATGAGCGAGGGCTGGGCAAAGACGGTCTGTTGCCCCTCCAGCAGCATGGCCCCCCAACTCGGCGTGGGCGGTCGAATGCCCAGGCCCAGGAAGGATAGCCCCGCTTCAGCCAGCATAGCCCCTGGCACGCTCAGCACCAGGGTCACGACGAGCGGCGGCAGGATATTGGGGAGGATGTGCTTGACCATAATCCAGAGCGGGCCGGCGCCCAGCGTCCGCGCGGCCTCGACGTACTCGCGTTGACGGACCTGGAGCACCTGGCCGCGCACCAGCCGCGCGACTCCCTCCCAGCCGACCACGGCAATCGCCAGGCACAGCAGCGCCAGCCCATCCGCCGCCTGCCCCAGCCAGGTGTCGCGGAAGCTCGTCTGGAGCAGGATGAGGAAGAGGAGGCCGGGGAAGGCGAAGACGACATCGGTGAGGCGCATCAGGAGATTGTCCACCCGCCCGCCGACAAACCCCGCCACCATCCCAATGCTCCCGCCAATCAACAGGTAGAACGTGAGCGGGGTCAGGCCGATGAGCAGGGAGACGCGGGCTCCATACAGGGCGCGGCTGAGGACGTCGCGGCCCAGCCCGTCCGTCCCCAGGACAAAGCGCCAATCACCCGTGGCCCAGACGCCCGGCTGGAGAATATTGCCGTAGTGCTGTTCCAGGGGGTCGTAGGGGGCGAGGCGCGGCGCGAGGAGGCCCGCCAGCAGGAAGAGAGCCAGGGCCGCCAGGGCGGCCAGGGCGACCGGCGACTGGCGGAAGCGCCGCCAGGCGGGCGTCGGGCGACCGGGGCGACTACTCGCCCTGGTGAATGCGCGGGTCCAGCCAGCCATAGGTCAGGTCCACGGCCAGGTTAGCGAGGCTGATGAGCAGACCATAAAAGAGGGTGGTGCCCATGATCATCGAGTAGTCGCGCTGACTCACGGACTGGACGAATAGCCGGCCCAGGCCGGGAAAGGAGAAGATATACTCCACGAAAAACGAGCCCGTGATAAGGGTCGCCAGGCTGGGGCCAAGGAAGGTGACGACCGGCAGCAGCGAGTTGCGGAGCGCGTGGCGGACGATGACGCCGCGCTCGGCGACGCCTTTGGCCCGCGCGGTGCGCACATAGTCCTGCTGGAGCGCCTCGCGCAGGCTGGCCCGCACCAGCCGCGCCAGGTAGGCCATCGTTCCGAAGCTCAGCACCACGGCGGGTAGTATCCAGGCCCGGGGGTCGTTCCAGTTCGAGGCGGCGACCGGCAAGACGTGCAGCCACAGCCCGAACACGATGATGAAGAACACGGCCAGGACAAAGCTGGGGACGGCGGTTCCCCACGTCGCTACGGCCAGCGAGAGGGTGTCCAGCCAGGTGTTGGGTTTAAGGGCGGCGACGACGCCCAGCGCCACGCCGACGGCGACGGCGATGACCAGGGCGATGAGGCCGAGGGTGGCGGTGCGGCCAAAGCGGCTCTCCCAGGCGGGCCGCCCCGTCGGCGGCGCGAACAGAATCTCGGAGACGCTCCGGTCCCGAAACTGGTAGGATGGCCCCAGGTCGCCGCGCAGGGCGTTGAGCATGTAGCGCGTGTACTGTTCCCACAGAGGCCGGTCGAGGTAGAACTGGCGGTTGAGGTTCTCGACGACTGACGGCGGCAGCCGCCGCAGCCCGCCCCGGTCCCACGGCCCGCCCGGCGCGGCGTGCATCAGGCCGAAGGTGATGAGCGAGATGGTCAGCAGGACCGGGATGGTCCACAGGAGGCGGCGGAGGAGGTAGCGCATAGACTTAGAGTTTAATTGGAGTACACGCTGTCAACGGATTGCGGAACAGATTGAACGGATTAGGCTCCGCGAGGTCGTGACCATCCGTTCAATTTGTTCTCGCTTCGGTTGACAGCTATTTTAACTTAGAGTAC
>CAZFUK010000259.1:0-7340 GCA_964522005.1 uncultured Anaerolineales bacterium
CAAGCGTGAGCGTCTGAAGATTGTAACGCGTTTCCAGGTCTCGATAGATCTGATCCTGAACGACCCAGTAAATCTTCCGCCCCCAACTCTCCATGATGATTCCCTTATTCAGAACCTGAGTAAAGGTGCGTTTCCAGATGTCGTAGGTGTTCAGGCCAAATCTGTAGGATTTGTAGATGACGCTCTCGCCCGCCATAAAGTCCTTGAATCCCTGTACCAAGCCCCCCGTGGAAGACGTCTGCCCCGTTTGAAACTCAATCACCACGAAGTCCTCAATCTCTGACGAGAGAGGCTTGTGTTTAACCATGACAAAGTCGAAGCTGCCTACAGTCGGTAGACCGACCTCCGAGAAAACCAGGATGTCGTGCGTCGTTTTGAAGTGGTGTTGGGCAATATCAAAAAAAACCGAGCTTTGGTCCAGGAAGCGGCGGGGGCAAAGGGCGATTTCGTCACCTTGCACATGCGCCGAACATACACCGAAGGGGATTGAGGTCAGCCGGCTCTGCTTATAGCAGACTTTATCTACAAACGGACACCAGTGCCTTGTCCGATCTGCGGCTGCTTTTGCATCAGTTGCCGTTACAGGGTGACCAAAAACCTCGGATGGATACTTAGGCATCGTTTAGGTTCCGATGGCTGTACGCCAGATTTGCATAACCTGCTCGTCAGTTAAGTCCGTTTCCAAACAGTAGCCCAAGAGGGTAGCGCAGTCGGAGCAGAAAGTGAAACTGTCATCTGTCGAAATTCTCTCTATAAGCCCAAACTGTCCGTTTCCCCCCGCGCATTCAGCAGGATACAAGAATAGTATCGAATCATGCTTCAAGGCATTCAACTGGCGAATGTGCACAGAGATAGGGTTCTCAGAAAGTACCGTATACGAGTTCATCAGACGAAAACCAGCCTGTTTAAGCGATAACGTCAGATGCGCCCAGGCTTCGGGTCGCCAATGATGAAACGTAAATACCAGACGACCGTCAGGTTTACGTAACACCCGGTGGCATTCAGACCAGATCGAGCCGAGCGTCTTCTGATATTTCAGCCCGTCTTGAGACGTTTCAGCGACTGCGCTATTGGAAGTGTCATAATTCCAGGTAGCAGCTTCTGGCAGTAACCAGCGCAGCCAGACACGAAAGAAATGGGCCAAATCGCTGTACTGGACGCTGTCGTAGTAAGGAGGATCGGTGACCACATGATCTACACAGGTATCAGGCAGCGGTAGCCGCGAGGAGCTACCTTGAATCACCAGAAACCGCCTTGGACCAGCGCCCAGTTCTGTATGGTCTTTGACAGCCACACCCCCGTCTACTTCACCATGCAGAACCACCTTCTGCCATATATCGCCCTTCCGTTTGCGCTCGAGGGGCGCTTCGGCCCACAGTGAGGCCGCCTGGACTCGATCCCGAAAGAGACGGCCTAGAGTTCCCGATGTATTACCACTAAAGACAGGATTATTCTCGAGCGCCGTATAAGGGAAGGAATACGCATGATGTGAGAAGACATGGCGTATCGCACCAGGGCGACGCTTATCCGAGCCTTTGTAGCCACACAGCATAGAGTTGAACTCCAGCGAGGTGGAGATCAATAACGCTAGCCATATCTGATGCTTGGCCTCAATTGTTTCAAGCGCCTCTTTGCACACCGTTATATAGAGCGTCTGTCTTGGGCTAAATAGATCAGCATAGCTTGTAATACCCCGCGACAGTAAATCATTCGATTTCGGCCCGCCTTGTACAGTAAGGCCAGGTAAGGGTAAGTCAGCACGCTTTTCGTATAGTGCTCTTGCTCGCTGCAAGACCTGGTGATCGCCTTTGTCTGCTTGCTTGAAGAATTGCTTGTGTTCTTCACAATACCCAGCAACCACCAGCGGTACATAGCGTTCCCAATAGGGGGTCTCTTTCAACTCTCTAAAGGGCATATTGCATAGCGGACACGCACGAGTTGCCTTCTCGTAAATACTCTGCCGTGCAGGTTCCTGCTTCGCCCTTCGCTCCCCTATGAAAACTTCGCGTGTATAGGGGTCAAGCTCAATGATACGCCCGTCAGCCTCTTGTCGTAATTGAAACGAGTCGATAAGCAAGACTTCACCACAGTCGCAGCGCTTGCGAACTCCGTACAGCACAAACTGAGTTTCACATTCAGCCCTACAGGTTGGGCAAGATGTGACGAAGAGAGGCGTAAGCTGAGAGCTTACCAGTTGGGAAAAGTGGTCAAAAACCCCGATTTTCTCGCGCAGAGACAGACGAGTAAGGGAGGCTTCAGCCTGGACGACAGGGATAGGGTCAATATCGCAACCGATGACACTAGCGCCCAGTCGAATAGCTTCATGAATCGTTGTCCCGCCGCCCATCATGGGATCCAGAATCACCTTACCTTCGAGACCACCGCTTTCATAGTAATCGCGCTTTAGAGGGTTATCCGTCAATTGTTTCAGAATATAGCGGAACGTCGTACCAGAACGCCGCGCCCACCATTTGTGCAAATAAGTATTGGGCCTGAACAGGTGCTTGTTGAAGGACTCTAGAGCGGCCAGTTCATTTACTTCCTCTGTAGGGAAGGAAGTATGTCCATTGGAGACTACAGGCTCCTCCACAAGTGGAAAAGCCTGATAGCCAGCCAATTCCAGGGGGAGTTGTCCGCCGAGCCGTTCTCGATTCCGCTTCAACTCATCACCTCCAGGCTACCAATGAGAATACTATCTCAATTATCCACCCGCGAGGCGTCTCGGTCAAGCACACGAGGCGCAGATGGGTGGCCCCACTCTGCGCCTCGTTGGCTCCCGCCCCTCTCCCAGAGGGAGAGGGGCGGGGGTGAGGGTCTTAACGGCTTACGCCTCGATGTCCTGGGTCTGCAGGGCCTCGACCATCTGCGACAGGGCGCCCTCCTGGCGCTGGAAGACGAGCTTCTGCTTGCCGTCCTCCTCCGCCACGTCCACGACGACGGTGTCGCCGGGCTTGAACGCGCCGCTCAGAATCTGGCGGCTCAACGGGGCCTCGATTTCGCGGGCGATGACCCGCTTGAGCGGGCGCGCGCCGTACTCAGGGTCGTAGCCCTCGCTGCCGAGCCAGTCGCGGGCCGCATCCGTAAGCGACAACTGGTAGTGCTGCTCGGCCATGCGCTGCGCCAGGTACTGGACCTGCAAGTCCACGATCTGGCGGATGTGCTCCTGGGCCAGGTTGTGGAAGACGATGATCTCGTCAATGCGGTTCAGCAGCTCGGGGCGGAAGAAGCGCTTCAGCTCGCCGACGACCTGGTTCTTGAAGCTGTCAATGGTCGCCACGTTGGCCGAGCGGCCCTCGCCCGTCTTGAACCCGATCAGCCCACCCCGACTCGCCGCCTGGGCGTACTGCGTGCCCAGGTTCGAGGTCATGATGATGACCGTGTTGCGGAAGTCCACGGTGTGGCCCTGGCCGTCGGTCAGGCGGCCATCGTCCAGCACCTGGAGCAGGACGTTCCAGACCTCCGGGTGCGCCTTCTCGATTTCATCGAACAGGACCACCTGGTACGGCCGGCGGCGGATCGCCTCGGTCAACTGGCCGCCCTCGTCGTAGCCGACGTAGCCGGGCGGGGCGCCGATGAGGCGCGACACCGTGTGCTGCTCGCGGAACTCGCTCATGTCCACGCGCACCAGGGCGTCGTCGTCGTCGAACAGGAACTCGGCCAGGGCCTTCGCCAGCTCGGTCTTGCCGACACCGGTGCTACCCAGGAAGATGAACGAGCCGATGGGCCGGCGCGGGTCCTTGAGACCGGCGCGCGAGCGGCGAATGGCGTCGGACACGGCGCGGATGGCCTCCGCCTGGCCGATGACACGGTGGTGGAGTTCCTCTTCCATGCGCAGCAGCTTCTGGCTCTCGGTCTCCAGCATGCGCGACACCGGGATGCCGGTCCAGGAGTGGACAATCTGCGCGATGTCCTCGTCGTCCACGACCTCGTCCAGGCCCTTCTCCTCGCGCCACGTCGCCAGGGCCGCCTCGTACTGCTTCTCTAACTGGATGCGGTGGCTCTTGACGCGGGCCGCGCGCTCGTAGTCGCGGCTCTGCCACGCCTCTTCCTCCTCCTGCGCCAGCTTGGTCGCCTCGAGCTTCAACTCGCGCGTCTCCTTGGGCATGGAGTAGATGTCAATACGCGTCTTGGCGGCCGCCTCGTCAATCAGGTCAATCGCCTTGTCGGGCAGCATGCGCTCGGTCACGTAGCGGTTCGACAGCCGCACCGCCGCGTCAATCGCCGCCTCGGTGATTCGGACGCCGTGGTGCGCTTCGTACTTCTCGCGCAGCCCCCGCAGCATCTCGATGGCCTCGTCCTCGCTCGGCTCCTCGACAAACACCGGGGCCAGGCGGCGCTCCAGGGCAGCGTCGCTCTCGATGTGGTTGCGATACTCGTCCAGCGTCGTCGCGCCAATGACCCGCAGCTCGCCACGGGACAGGGCCGGCTTCATCATGTTGGAGGCGTCAATCGCCCCCTGAGCCGCGCCCGCGCCCACGACGGTGTGAATCTCGTCAATGAACAGGATGATCTTGCCCTGGGAGGCCTTGACCTCGTCCATGGCGCCCTTCAGCCGCTCCTCGAACTCACCCCGGAAGCGCGAGCCGGCCAGCATGCCCGCCAGGTCTAGCTCGATGATGGTCTTGCCTTCGAGCGTCTGGGGCACGTCGCCGGACGCGACCAACTGGGCCAGCCCCTCGGCGATGGCCGTCTTGCCGACGCCAGGCTCGCCAATCAGGACCGGGTTGTTCTTGGTGCGGCGGGCGAGGATGCGCATCGAGCGCAGGATCTCGTCCTCGCGGCCAATCACCGGGTCCAGCTTGCCCTCGCGGGCCAACTGGGTCAGGTCGCGGCCATACTTCTGGAGAATCTGGCCGCGCGTCTCGGCGTTGGGTTCGGTCACCTTCTGCCCCTGCCTCAGGTCGCGGATGGTCGCGTAAATCTTGTCCTTGGTAATCGTCGCCTCGGCCAGCAGCCGCGCCGACGGACCCTGCTGGTCCTCGGCGATGGCGAGCAGCAGATGCTCAGTCGAGATGTACTCGTCTTCGAGTTGCTGCGCTTCGCGCTGGGCGTTCACGCCCACGTACTGCAAGCGCGGGGTGACATAAATTTGCGTCGGCGCATAGTTGCCGCCCGCCTGGCTGGCCTGCGAGGTGCGCAGGACGTCTTCCAGGCGGCGGCGCATGGTCGTCGGGTTACCCCCCAGCCTCTCAATAATCTTCGGCACCAGGCCGTCTTCCTGCTCCAGCAAGGCCAGGAACAGGTGCTCAGTGTCCAACTGCGTGTGCTTGAAGCGCAGGAGAATCTCCTGTGACCGCGCAATGGCATCCTGAGCCTTTTCCGTAAAGCGGTCAAATCGCATCATGTCCGGTGTGCCTTTCTCCCTATCTCGTCTGTCGCGCGTCCCTACTACTACTCGGCCGCCAAACAAACTTTAGTCTGCTTCTATCAAGGTTACACTACTTAGAACCCTGGCGCCCCCCGTTCTTACCCAATAGTTCAGCCCTAAACAAAACCACCTTACCCCGCACCGCTCGACCCGCCGCCCGCCGCGCCCGCGCCCGCCGCGCTCGACGCGCCGGCGGTACTGGACGCCGAGTGAATGGCGCCGGAGAAGGCGACCCAGCTCGCGGAGTAGTTGCCCGGCGACAGCGGCGAGAACCAGCCCGGTAAGCCGACGCCGGCGTTGGCGTAGCGTTTCATCCACTTGTCCTCCAGACCGAACGCCGCCGCGTAGGGCAGGTAGACCTCCAGGTACTGGGCGGCGTCGGGCGCGCGGCCGTCGGCGATGCGCTTCAGGAAGTCCTGGAAGGCCGTCCACGCCGCCGCGATACGCTCGCCCTCCGCTGTGCGGACCGACATTGACGCGCCCAGGATGAAGACTGCGATGGCAATCAGGAAGAGAGTTATCATGGGCAGCACGCCGGCGACGCGGAAGAGTACGGCGGTTGGAATGCCAACGAGCAGCGCCAGGAAGAGGAGAACGCCGCCCCAGATGTAGAACTGATTGCGGATGCGCTCGCGCGCCGGGTCAATCAGCCCGCGCTGGCGCAACTCCCCCTTGAGAGCCTCGCTGATGCGGCTGCGCCCGCCCTGCAGCCCCTTGCCCAGGTCCTCCAGGCTGACGACGCCGGTCTGCTTGGCCCTGGCGAACGCCTCGGTCAGGATCACCTGCTCGAAGGGCGCGAGGGCCGCCCCCGGCTGGCGCACGACAAACTCGAAGATGGACTTCTTGCCCCACACCCCCTGCCCCTCCCGCTCGCGGATCTGAACCACGTCGCGCTTCGCCAGGTCGAGTAGCGTCCCCAGCCCCGCGCCGTTCGAGTTCTTGACGAGCGTCGCCGCCAGGGCGGGCGGCAGTTGGTCCGGCAGGCTGTACATCGGGATGTCACGCGAGACCGGCGGGAGGGCGGGAATACGCCGCCACGCCGCCGCCAGCCCACCCAGCCCCAGCAGCCCCAGCAGCCCCGCCGCCGCGGCGCCCCAGGGCAGCCGCACCTGATCCTCGGCGGCCTGCCGCGCCTGGGTCGTTTGCCACGCGGGCGGGACGTTGGAGAAGGCCGTGAGGGGCGCCCACACACCGACGACGAGTTCACGGTTACGGGCGATGTCACGCGCCGTCAGGGTCACGCTCTGGTTCCCCTGCTCTAGCTCCCCCGTGCCCACCAGCACCTGGGCGCGCTCGACGTTGGCGTTCTGGGGTAGCGTGACCGTCACACGGCTGGCCCGGATGGCGTAGTCGTGGTCAGGCGGCAGCGCGCCCCAGCGCAGGACCGCCTGGCCGCTCTCCTCGCGCACGACGCCCGCCACGCGGTAGCTCAGGGTGAAGGTCCGCACCGCGTCGCTGGTCGGCTCGAAGTACCAGCGCGTCTCAATTGAATTGTTCTTGCTGTCGAGGGTGTACTGACCGGCGGTCTTGCCGCCCTGGGTGTAGACGCGGTCGCCCTCGCGCACCTGGATATTGCTGACGCCGTCGGTGTAGCGCGTGGGCAGGCCTCGGAAGGCGAAGGTGAAGGGGCCGCCCTCGAAGCGGAAGGCGACGGTCTCGGTGACCAGCGCCGAGCCGTCGGGCTGCACCTGGATCGCCACGTCAAACTGGTCGGCGGAGTAGGATTTGGCCGCGAAGGCCGTGCTCGCTCCGGTGGCTAAACCCACCAGGAGGCCCAACACTAGCAGTGTACGTAAAATAGAGCGCATAAGGTCCTCCTTGAACCCTACTTGTCTATACGTTGCCCCTCGCGCCAGGTTGCGTGTGGACCGTGGGGCGTTGCTTCTCCTGGCGTGAGAATACCACGCCTGGGTAAAATGTGGGTCAAGGGGACGTTAAGCGAGGTAAAAGGGGTGTTAGCGAAATTTAAAGG
>CAZFUK010000260.1:0-7332 GCA_964522005.1 uncultured Anaerolineales bacterium
GCCCAATGGTGTAGGCCGTGCGCGCGCTGCGCGGGTAGAGATCCGGATTGCGGGCATGAAGCCCATCCTGGATGTTGGTGAAGCGCATGGCTTCCCAGCGCGTCGCGGCGCCGTCCTCGATGGACCAGACGACGCCAACGCACTCGTTGGGATACTCGTCGCGGGCGTGGGCGTAGAGGTCGGCCAGGACCTCGTCGGGTAGCTGCATGGTGGAACCCTTCAGGGGGCGGTGATAAACATCTGGACGAAGTAGACCATGCGGTCTTGAATATAGACGCCGATGCCTGTCCGATTATAACGTGGATCCAGGATGGCGTCACGGTGGAGTTGGTCCTGCATGAACCAGGTCATGGCCGTCTCGACGGCGCCCTGTTCCTGGGCCATGTAGATGTTCTCCGTCGCCAGCTTGAAGTCAATGCCGGCGTCGCGGAGGCGGTCCTGGGGCGTCTTGCCTTCGGGAGAGGTGTGGCTGAAGAAGTTGCGCGTCGCCATGTCGCGGGCGTAGGCGTCGGCGACGCGGGCGACCCGCTCATCCCAGGCCAGGGGTTGGGGCTTGGCGGGCGCGATGCCCTGCGAGAAGGCCGGGGTAATGGCATCCGAGCGGGCGCGCTCGGCATTCATGGCGAGGAGCATGGCCTGGGCCAGGAGGGCTTTGGGTTCGAGGACGGGGGTGACGGTGGGAGTCGGGCTGGCCGTCACGGTGAGGGTGAGCGTGGGTTGGGGGGGAGAGGTGGGGGAGGGCGCGGTGGTCACCGTAGCCGGTGGATTGGTGACGGTGGGCGGTACGGCCGTGGCAGCGGCGGGCGAGGCGAGAGGGGCGGTGGACGCACCGGCGGGTGATGCCACGGGCCGTGTGGCTGTGGCCGGCGCCGGCACGGGCGTGACCGTCTCCACCGCGCCGATGACGGCGGTGGCGGCGATGGATGGCGCAGTGGTGGCGGGGGCGCTGGTCGGGGTGGCTTGACAGGCGGAGGCGCCCAGGCTGAAGCTCACCAGGAACAGGAGGGCGGGGCCAAGGGCGAGGTAGGCCGGCCGCCGACGGGCCACCCGGTGTCGGTGCATCACGGTATTCTCCTGGCTCCCCCACCCTCTGCTGCGAATCTGTCTCGTCTCGCTCCGGAAATCTTCCCAGCTTCCCCGCTAAGCGCCCCTGAGGGTCTTAGCGGCAGTGCGCCCACATTAAGCCTCAGGCAACCCCTCTCCCGGACGGCGAGGGCACCTGGAGCATCCCACTCGGCGCCGCTCCGTTGCTCGGCGCCCGCTCCGGGATGACGCGGTCAATCTGGTCGCGCACGTCGCGCAGCCCCTGGCCGACCTCGTCCAGGTCGCCCTGCACGCTGACCAGGCGCTCGTGCTCGCTGCGGATGAAGCGGCTGTAGGGGCCGAGCGCCTCCATGAGCCGTTCCACCGAGCGGTCCAACTGGTTTTCAAACTCCTTGCCCAGCGACTCGCGCAGCGTCGTGCGCAGTTCCTCGGTCTTGGCGCGCAGGTCGGCCTTGGCCTGGCCCTTCTTGTAGGGCAGAATCGCCAACCCCAACGCCCCGACCACGCTGGCGGCCAGGATGCCGGTCGCGTCGGCCATGGCGCTGGCGAGCAGGGCATGCAGGATGATGCCGAGGCTGACCGCGCCGACCCCGGCCAGCGCCGTGCCGGCCAGGGCATCCTGCACCCCTTCCACCAGGGCGCGGCTCTCGACCTCGCGGTCGTAGCGCCCCACAACCTGGGCCGCCGTCTTGCCGACACTGTCCAGCAGCTCGCGGCGGTTGTACTCGAAGCCGCCCGCCGCGTCGCTAGCCGCGCTGCCCAGGAACTCCGTCTTCTGCCGCCGACTCAACTCGCGGGCGATGACCCGCCACTCCCTTAGCTCGCGCTCCACCATCCAGTCAATCATGGCCTGCACCTGGTCCTCCACGACCTGGGGCGTGTCGGCCACGACAATGCGCTCGAAGTCCTCGGCCAGGCGGCCGGAGTTGAGCAGGTCCAGCGCGTAGCGTAGGCGCAGGCGCTCGTCAAAGAACTCCTCGCCGCGCACCCGCATCTCCAGGATGGTGTTGTCCACGCGGTCGAAGCGGCGCTCGAACTCGGCCTGCATGTCCTCGCGGTAAGCGCCTAACTGGCGTTCCACGACCTCGATGGTCTTGAGGTCGTCGCTCAGCAGGACGCGGCGATCCTCCATCGTGCCCCGCACGTCCGTGACCAGCTTGAGGCCGACGCCCAGCGGGTTCAACAGTTTGAGGCGGATACGGCTCTGCTCGTTGAGCGTCTCCTGGATATAGCGTTCAAAGGGTTCAAACTGGCTTGCCTGCCACCACGGGTTGGCGTCGAGGCCGGCCCCATCCCGGCCGGCCTTGGCGCGCAGGGCCAGCCGCGCCGAGAGCGGGAAGACTTCGGGGGTGACGCCGAGCAGGGCGCGGGCGTTGTCACGCACGAACTGAATCACCTGCGCCTGCTCCTCCGCCGTCTCGAAGATGTCAATCTTGTTGATGACGATGACAATCTTCTTGCCCCAGTCGCGGATGGCCGTCAGGAAGCCGCGCTCGCTCTCGGTGAACGGGCGGTCGGCGGACGTGACAAACAGCACCAGGTCGCTACGCGGGACGAACTCGCGGGTAATCTCCTCGTGCTCGCGCAGCACCGCGTTGGTGCCCGGCGTGTCCACGACGTTGATCTCGCGCAGGAAGGGCGCGGGGTAGGTCATCATGAGGACGCCGCGCTCGCGCTGGCCGGGGCCTTTGTCGCCGTAGCGCAGCAGGTGGATTTCGGCCGTGGTGGGCGTGACACCTTCGGTGAGGTAGCGCTCGCCGAGCAGGGCGTTGATGAGGGCGGTCTTGCCGCTGTTGAACTCACCCGCGATGACAAGCAGAAATAGCTCGTCCAATTGGGCCAGGGCTTGCTTCAGAACGCCCAGTTCCTCCGCCGACGTCTCCCAGCGGCTCAGCAGGCTGAGCAGGCGTTCCAGCAGCCGGCGCTCGTCGCGCCACAGCTCGCCCTGGCGCTCGGTTAACACAGTCGGCATCGTACTCATCATGGCGCTCTCCTCACCTCCTCACGTTAGGACGCCAGCGCGGGTTCCTCGCGCCGCCCCAGGCGTTTGACATCCCCCCACGCCCCACGCGCCAGCGCACCCAGGAACACCGACGCCGGCAGCCAGCCCTCGGCCGGAATGCCGCGCGTGATGAGCAAGGCCAGGCGGCGCTTGTAGGCCGGGTCCTGGGTCAGCCAGCGCACCCAGGTCTTGAAGGCCCACTCCGGATGGCGCGTGTACAACTCGCGCTGGACGCGGTTCAGCGTCTCGCGGTACATGGGGAAGGTCTCCGCGCGGACCTCGGCGTCGTAGGCGGCCAGCGCCTGCGGCCAGGTCTGCTGACCACGGGTATAGGCCAGCACCGCCTTGGCTAACGCCCGCGCCGTAAACAGCGCGTCGAATACCCCCTGGCCGTCAATGGGGTCTACCTGGTGGTAGGCGTCGCCGACGAGCGCCCAGCCCGGCCCGCCCGCCTGGCGGTACAGGTTGCCGACCTTCTTGATGCCGCGCACCGTCGTCACCCGCTCAGCGTGTTTGAACCGCCGCCAGAGCTGCGGGTACTGCTGGAGCAGCCCCAGGTACATGGCCTCGGCCCCACCGTGCTGGTCTGGGTCCAGTAGGGCGGACTGGCCTTCAGTCACCACGGCGCACGTCCCGTCGGCGCTATCCATGAGCAGGAAGCCGAGGCCGTAGCCCGGGCCAAAGATGTGCACGCACGGCCCGCTCCCGTCGTACGCCTCGACGCCCCGCCAGTAGGCATAGTACAGGCTGGTGGGCAGGTCGGCCCGCACATCGTGGCTGGCCGCCTTGACCTTGGCCGCGACCAGGCTGAAGCGCCCATCGGCGCCGACCACCACGTCGCCCGTGAAATGCTCCTCGTCGCCGCCCCGCGTCTTCCCCACCACGCCCGCCACCCGCTCGCCGTCCCACAGCAGGTCGGTGACGCCGAAGGCCTGACGGGCGGTGACGCTCGGGCTGCGGGCGGCCAGCCGCCACAGCGCGTCGTCGAAGCGAGCCCGGTCAATGGCATAGCCGTAGTCGCGGCCGAGTACCTCCGGCACCTGGTTGACGACGCGGAAGTCGTCGCGGAACTCGTAGACCCAGCGGCGCAGCCTGGGCGTGCCCTGGGCGTAGTCCGCTTCCTCCGCGCCAATTTCGTCCAGCAACCGCATGCTGGAGCCATAGATAGCGGGTGAGGACACGGCGGGCAGACTGGGTAGCGTCGCCCGTTCCAGGAGCAAGACGCGCAGACCCGCCTGGCCGAGGCGGGCGGCGAGGGTAGCGCCGGCCGGCCGGCCCCCGACGATAATCACCTGGTAATGCACGGTATCAGGCATAGTGTGCTGCTATTCGTCTTCTATTTATATTCAGGTTATATTCAGGAAGGCTAGCGGGGCCACGGCCCCCAGACCGGCTCGGGCGTGATGTGCGCTTCGGGCGTTGGGCCGGGGTCCGACACGTCCTGGTTCTCCATCGTCATTACCGGGCGCACCGTCATGTCGTGGTTGCACAGGCTCTGGCACGACAGCCGCACCTGGCCGAGCAGGCCGCGCTCGGTGAGCTTGTTATACTCCGCCTCGGTCATCGTGTCCGGCTCGCCCGCGATAAACTCGACGCGGCAGGTGGTGCAGCGGGCATTGCCGCCGCAGCGGTGCAAAATGGGCGCCCCACTCTCCTCAATCGCCCGTACCAGGCGGGTGCCCGATGTAACCTCGACCGCGCCGCGACCATCTATCGTTAAGGTAGGCAAGGCTCCTCCTTCTCCCTGACAGGGTTGTTAGTCAAAGTATAGCAGGGGCCGTGCCGCCGTCAAGAACGAGCGTTCGAGCAGGCGCTACGTGGGCGGGCGTGGGTGAGTAAACCTTCACGGGCGTCGGAGCGTTCTATACACCCTGAGTGGCCGTCAAGACGTATAAAGAGTATAGTACAGCGACGTCTGCGAGGAAGCAGTTTTTCAAAGGAGACCCCCCATGCTACCGACCCACCCCTTTGGCCGCACCGGCCACATGAGTACCCGTACGCTCTTCGGCGCGGCCGCGCTCAGCCGCGTGAACCAGGCGGACGCCGACCGCACCCTGGACGTGCTGCTCGAATACGGCGTCAACCACATTGACACCGCCGCCAGCTACGGCGACTCGGAACTGCGCATCGGGCCGTGGATGGCGCGGCACCGCCAGAGCTTCTTCCTGGCGACGAAGACGGGCCTGCGGACGTACCAGGAGGCGCGCGACCAGATTCACCAGTCGTTGGAGCGGCTGCGGGTCAGCTCGGTGGACCTGATTCAACTGCACAACCTGGCCCAGCCCGACGAGTGGGAGGTCGCCCTGGGGCCGGGCGGCGCGCTGGAAGCGGTGGTTGAGGCGCGCGAGCAGGGCCTGACGCGCTTCATCGGTGTCACCGGCCACGGCGTGGTCATCCCGTCCATGCACCTCCGCAGCCTGGCCCGCTTCGACTTCGACTCGGTCCTGCTGCCCTACAACTACGTCATGATGCAGAACCCGCAGTACGCCGCCGACTTCGAGGCGCTCATGGCCGTGTGCCAGTCGCGCAACGTGGCCGTCCAGACCATCAAGGGCATCACGCGGCGGCCGTGGGGCGAGCAAGAGCGGGTCTACTCCGTGTGGTACCAGCCGCTGGACCAGCCGGGAGCCCTGGAGCGGGCGGTGCACTGGGTGCTCGGGCGGTCGGGCGTGTTCCTGAACACGGCCGGCGACATTGGCCTGCTGCCGAAGATCCTGGAGGCGGCGACCCGCTTCGAGCGCCGTCCGACCGATGAGGAGATGCAAGGCACGGTGGAGGAGTTGGCGATGGCGCCGCTCTTCACCTAGCCCTGAGGAACGTCAAGGAGAACGAGTATGTCAGCGAATACCAAGAGCGCGCAGGCCGTCTGGTCCGGCGGGTTCAAGTTTACGGCCACGTCTGGCTCCGGCCACTCGATGGTGATGGACGCGGCGGCCGAGCACGGCGGCGAGGACGCCGGCGCCCGGCCCATGGAGGTGCTGCTCGCCACCCTGGCCGGCTGCACCGGCATGGACATGATCACCGTCCTGCGCAAGCAGCGCCAGCCGGTCGAGGGGCTGGAAATCCTGGTCCACGGCCAGCAGGCGGACCAGCATCCCAAGAAGTTCACCCAGATCACCGTCGAGTACGTCATTCACGGCAACGGGATTTCGCCCGACGCGGTGGAGCGCGCGATCCGCCTGTCCGAAGAGCAGTACTGCTCGGTGGCGGCGACCCTCAAGGGCGCGGCGACCATCACCAGCGCCTACCGCATCGAGCCAACCCAGGAACCGGCCCCTGCGCTAGCAGGGCAGGGTTAGCCCTGCTATTCGACAGAATTTACAGAATTGGCAGAATGAACAGAACGGGACAAGTCTTTAATCTTGTAAATTCTGTTAATTCTGTCAAATGCGGTGTCGAGGGGTACTCGTGCGAGTACCCCTTCGCGCGTTAGGGCTTGACGCCGGACGCGGGTGACGCTAGACTACACGCTCATTGACCCCTTGAGGAGTAGAGGTGGCTATGCGAACGGTGGTGATTGTCGGCAGCACGCGGGGCATTGGCCTGGGGCTGGCGCGGGAGTTCCTGGCGCGCGGCTGCCAGGTCATGGTGAGCGGGCGGGGCCAGGCGGCGGTGGACCAGGCCGTCACCGGGTTGGCGACGCGCAGCCGGAGCGACTGGGTGGCGGGCCACGCCTGCGACGTGACGCAGCGCGAGCAGGTCCAGGCGCTCTGGGACGCGGCGCGAGCGCGCTGGGGCCGCGTGGACATTTGGATCAACAACGCCGGCATCGGGCACGCCCAGGTGAAGGTGTGGGAATTGCCGCCAGAGCGGGTCCAGGCGGTGGTGGACACCAATATCCTGGGGCTGATGTACGGCTGCCAGGTCGCCATCACGGGCATGCTGGCCCAGGGAGGCGGATACGTGTATAACATGGAGGGGTTTGGCAGCGACGGGCGGGTCCGGGCGGGCCTGTCGGTCTATGGCAGCACCAAGAGCGCCGTCCACTACCTGACCAGCGCCCTGGTCGAGGAGGTCAAGGGCACGCCCGTCAAGGTCGGCTCCCTCAGCCCGGGCATGGTGCTGACGGACCTGCTCACCGACCCCTTCAAGAACGACCCCCAGGGGTTCGAGCGGGCCAAGAAGGCGTACAACATGCTGGCCGACCGGGTGGAGACGGTGACGCCATTCCTGGCGGAGAAGGTGCTGGCGAACGACAAGTCGGGGGCGCGGATTCGCTGGCTGACGCCGGGCAAGCTGCTGGCCCGCGTCGCCCTGGCGCCCTTCCGCAAGCGGAACATCTTCCG
>CAZFUK010000261.1:0-7306 GCA_964522005.1 uncultured Anaerolineales bacterium
ATCTGCCCGCGCGGGTCGCAGGACTTCAGCCTCGGCTCGATTAACAACCTGCCGGGTCAGTACGTGGGCGCGATTGAGATTCAGTCGCAAGACTGGTGGAGCCCGGGCGACCCGCCCGTCTCGTCGCCGTACGTCATGGGTGTGGTCGAACTGCGCAACCGCAACACCGGCCAGGCCATCTCGTACAACGCCTTCACCGGCGGCTCCGACGCGCTGGCGATTCCGTTGGCCCTCAAGAAGAAGAACATCACCAACGGCAACCAGACCGTCTCCTGGAGTACCGAGATCTCGCTCAAGAACGTCAACATCAACCCTGGCACGACCAACGTCCGCCTGGACTTCTACGACCAGAACGGCTACGTGACCTCGGTGTGCCAGGCGCTCAACGAGAAGTTCGTGGACTACATCCGCCTGGACGACATGGGCATCCTGCCGGATGGCTTCAGTGGCTCGGTCGTCATCACGGCCACCTGCTCCGACCAGGATGACGGGCCGCAGCTCGCGGCGGTGGTGGTGGACCGGGGCACACCGGCCTCGGGGAACACGTTGCCCCAAGACCTGATGCGGGCCTACGAGGCCTTCCCGTTCCACGCCGGCTGGTACCGCCCGCCGGTCGAAGTCGGCGCTTGCCCGGGCTGCCATCCGACCAACTGCCCGCCGGCCAACGTCTACTTCAGCATCTGCGCGCTGGCCCAGGGCTACACCCGCTCGACCTACGCGGGCGCGCAGGTCACGGTGCGCAACGGCAACAGCACCGTCGTCTACTCCGGCACGGTGGGTGACGACGGCAGCTTCCTCGCGCCCGGCTTGCAGTCCGGCCAGACCTACACCGTGGAGGTCAGCCCGGTCAACCAGCCGGCGCCGTTCCCGTCGGGCAACGTGGACCGCGTCCAGATGAGCGGCTTCGTCGTCTCGGCCTACGTCGAGTGCCAGACCATCGTGAACCAGAACGTGGGCGTGAGCCTGACGCCGCCCAACGGCGTGATTCAGGGCTATGTCCTGCTGGACTGCTTCGCGCCGAACCTGGTACGCGGCGGGCGAACGGTGCAACTCTGGTCGCCGCCGACCAATAGCAACCCGCCCGGCCACCTGCTGGCCGAGCGCATCACCAACAACGAGGGCTACTTCATCTTCAGTAACCTCAACCCGTGTCAGGTGTATGAGTTGAAGATGGTCTCCGGCTCGTCGGTCACGGTGAGCGCCGGGGTGCTGGCGGGCGCGTCGCTCATCCAGTCGGGCGGCAACGTCGGCCTGGGACAGGTCTACTTCATCAGCGACGCCAGCGGCGCGATCTGCGACGTGCTGCCGGACCCGCCGTGAGAGTAGTCAGTAGTCAGTCGTCAGTAGTCGGTAGGCAGTACGTACTAGACAGCCGTGGCGTTTAGGCCACGGGTCGCAAGCAGTAGTCGGTAGTCGGTAGGCAGTACGTACTAGACAGCCGTGGCATTCGGGCCACGGGTCAGCGGAAGGGAGCCTGGGTTGGCGCGAGCCAGCGCAGGCTCCCTTGTTTGACGGGGCGAAACGGGCCATGTTAGAATCAAGACGGAGGACGGAGGACGGAGGACGGAAGCAAGCGTGGAGCGTGGAGCGTGAAGCGTGAAGCGTGAGGCGTGAAGTGCAAAGCGTGAAGCGTAAGAGCCTGTTGGACGAGTTCCAGCGCCGCGCTACGCAAGGCTCTTCTGACCGCGAATAAAAACCTCCCGAAGGTTTCCAAACCTCCGGGAGGTTCTGGCTTTAGGGCCTGCCAGCACGTTAGGCTGCGTCGGTTGAGGGTGGAGGTGTTCCACCGGCCAGACGGCTGACGAAGGCGGCGTGTTCGGGCGAGGCCAGACCGCGCTTTAACTCGGCCAGGACGGTGGGAAGGTCGTCCTTGAGCAGAGCGGTGACGTGAAGGCGCAGGCCGGGAAAGACTCGGCTCTCGATGACCCCCTCGGCGTTTGGCTCGACCCTGACATACTGCTCATTCTCCAACCTGAACCAGTCTAGCGCCTCCTCGTAGACACGCCAGACGGCGTACTCGGGCACACCGTTGCGGCGGTAGACCTGTTTCTTCTCGTGCAGGTCATACGACGCGCTGCTGGCCGCGACTTCGAAGATCAGTTCGGGGGCGCCTTCGAGATAGCCATCGGCCGCCACCACTGAGTGACCACCCTGGCCCGGTTCCAGGCGCAGTAAGGCATCGGGCTGTACTTCATTGTCCGCGTCGAGGCGGACGGTGGCGTTGTCGCCAATGTCAACACCAGCTGTGGCGACGCAGTACGTTCCCAGCCACCACATCACGCGAGCGTGCGGCGCGCTGTGAACGCTATGTCGAACGGGTGATCCCATGTACACTTCCCCCTCGACCAGTTCGGCTTTTTTGACGGCAGGCATGGCGCTGTAGCGCCGCTCAAACTCGGCGCGGGTGAGATGGTCGCCGTTCTCCAAAGGCGGAATATCTGCCCCTCTGTCCGGGCCGACGCCTGCCTTCTCTTCCACAATCGCCGATGGTATTAGCATGGTCTGCCTCCCCTGGACTCACGGCGCGCCGAAAGCGCGAATCAGTTCGCCCATGAAGCGGATGTGGTCGAGGTAGTCGGCCAGGCGGATGTTCTCGTCGGGGGCGTGGACGTTGGAGCCGCTGTAGCCGCAGCCGGCCGACACAGCGGGGATGCCCAGGTGGTCGCACAGGTAGTACTGCGGACCACTGCCGGCCATGTTGGGGACGACGACGGGCGGCTGGCCGTAGACAGTTTCGGCAGCGCGACGGGCGGCCAGCGCGACCTTCGAGTCGACGGGGCTGCGGGCGGGCGGCTCGCCACCGAGGTCAACCATTTCGATGTCGGTGAAGCCGCGCCGGTCCAGGTGCTCGCGCAACAGGCGCATCGCCAGGTCGGGCTGGAGATTGGGCACGAGGCGCAGGTCCACCTTCGCCATCGCCCGCGAGGGTAGCACCGTCTTGCTGCCCTCGCCCGTGTAGCCGCTGTCCAGCCCGCAGATGGTGCAGGTGGGCATAAACAGGTTCTTGTAGACGGCCTCGCGCCCTGTCACACCGTTGATGAACTGGTCAATGCCGTAGCTCTGTTTGAGGGCGGCTTCGTCGAAGGGGATGCCCTCGGCCACGGAGACAGCTTCGGGCGGGGGCGGCGCGACGTGGTCCAGGTAGCCGTCAATGGTGATGCGGTCCTGCTCGTCCTTGAGGGTGCTGAGCGCCCAGACCAGCCGCCAGGCCGGGTTAGGCACGATGGTGGCGGTCGAGGAGTGCAGGTCGCGGGAGGCGCCCTGGACGCGCAGCTCGACGTACATGATGCCCTTGAGACCACACGAGAGCACAGGCCGCTCGGCTACGTCGCGGCTGCCCGCTTCCCACAAGCAGCCATCCGCGTCGCGCAGCAGCGCGGCGTTGGCCTCGACAAACTCCTCCAGGTGGACCGAGCCAATCTCCTCCTCGCCCTCAATCACCCAGCGCAGCCGCACCGGCAACTCGCCCAGCGTCGCCAGCCAGGCTTCAACAGCCTGGATGCGGGCCATCGTATTGCCCTTGTTGTCGGCCACCCCTCGACCGTAGAGCTTGCCGTCGCGCACCGTCGGCTCGAAGGCCGGCGTGGTCCACAGGTGGAGCGGCTCCGGCGGCTGGACATCGTAGTGGTCGTAGATCATGAGGGTCGGCCCTCGGTCGCCTAGCTCGCCAAAGACGACCGGCGCGCCGCCCGGTACTTCGATAACTCGCGCCGACGCGCCCACCCGCTCCAGCCGCGCCCGTACCATGTCGGCCGTCTCGCGCAGCCCAATCCCCTGGGCGGCGATGCTGGGCTGGCGGGTCAGGTCCACTAACTCGCCGACGAAGCGGTCGGCGTTGGCCTCGACATACTGGTAGAAACGGTCCATGCAGTCTCCCTGCCTCTAGGCCAGCCGATACAGCTGGCCGTACTTGGACGTCAGATAGCGGATATACGGCTCGACGCGCAACGGCCCGCCCGTCACCCGCTGGACCAACTCCGTCGCCGTGTACTTGCGGCCGTGCTGGTAGATGGCCGTCTTGAGCCAGGTGTGGAGCGTGCCGAATTCGCCCTGGCGAATCTCGTCGGGGATCGAGGGGTGGGCAGCCAGGGCCTGCTCGAAGAACTGCGCGCTCAGGATATTGCCCAGCGTGTAGCCCTGGAACGAGCCGCCGATGGTGCCCGCGAACCAGTGGACATCCTGGAGGACGCCGTCGCGGTGGTCGGGGGCGCTCAGGCCCAGGTTCTCCTGGTAGGCCGCCTGCCAGGCGTCGGGCAGGTCACGCACGGCCAGCCGACCTTCGAGCATGTCCAGTTCCAGCCCGAAGCGGAGCAAGACGTGCAGGTTATAGGTGACTTCGTCGGCGTCGGTGCGAATCAGCGACGGCTCAACCTTGTTGACGGCGGCGTAGAAGGTGTCCAGGGAGGTCTGGCCGAGCTGGTCGGGGAAAATCGCCTGGAGGCGCGGGTAGAAGCATTCCCAGAAGCCTCGGCTCCGCCCGACCAGGTTCTCCCACAACCGCGACTGGCTCTCGTGGACGCCGGCCGACGTGCCGCTCGCCAGGGGCAGCCCCTCGTAGTCCGGGTTGACACCCTGCTCGTACATGGCGTGGCCGGCCTCGTGCATCGTGCTGAACATGCCTTCGCCCAGGTAGTCCGCCTGGAAGCGCGTCGTGATGCGCACGTCGCCAATGGAGAACTTGGTGGCGAAGGGGTGATGGGTCTTGTCCTGGCGGCCCCGCTGGAAGTCATAGCCGAAGCGGCGGATGACCTCCTCGCCAAACGCCCACTGGAGCGGCTCCGGGTAGTGCTGGCGCAGGCAGCGGTCGTCGGCGGGCGGTTGGCCGGTGATGGTCTTGACCAGGGGCACGAGCTGGGCGCGCAACTCGTCAAAGACGCGGCGGACATCGGCCGTCTTCATCCCATAGTCCGAGAAGGCAATGAGCGGGTCGGCAATGTGGTCGTAGCCGGGGAAGAAGTCGGCCAGGCGGCGGCTCATGTCCAGCGCCTTTTCGAGCAGGGGCCGGACGGTCTGGAAGTCGTTCTGGGGACGGGCCTGGGTCCACGCCTGGTAGGACAGGGCCATGTGGGTCTGGAAATCGGCCATGAACTCGGCCGGCACGCGCGTCAGGCGCTCGTAGTCACGGCGCGTGACGCGAACCAGGCTAGCGTCGTCGTCATCGGCCGGGCGGCTCTCTTCGAAGGGGCGCAGGTCGTCCAGCAGCCGACCGATGGCCGGGTCGGTAAATTGCTCATGCGCCAGCCGGCTCAGCGTCGCCATCTGGCGCGCGCGGGCGGGCGCTCCGCCGGCCGGCATGTAGGTACTCTGATCCCAACTCAAGACGACGGCGGCGGCGTTGAGGTCGTTGATTTGGTGCAGCCGGGTCTTGAGTTCCTTGAGCTTCGCTTCCACGTCTCCTCCTCTGACAAAGGCGAAACCCCTCCGAAGGGCGGCGTCGGAAGGGTCTCTGGCCTGAATTGGATGGTGAAGCTTACCTCAAGTCGCGCGATAAATCAATCTCGGCGGCGGGGCTGGTCGCGGCGGTCGGCGGCGGCGTTGGGGTCGGTCAGGATGTCGTCGTGTTTGGTGTCGCCGCTGTGATCATTGAGGCGGGGCGAGAGGTAGTCTAGCTCGTCGGAGTCGCCGGAGTCACCCTCGGCCGTGCCGGTGGGGAAGCTGTCGCCCAGCGGCGTCGGCTGCTGGTCCAGGGGGTACTGCCCCTGACGCGGGCGCGGGTTGGCAGTCTCACTATTGGCGTCGTCTAGCTCGTCGCCGCGTGGAATCCCCTTCTTCATTTGTTCGGCTGTAATTTTGTCACCAGGCATCGTCAAAATCCTCCTGGCAAGGGGTAAAGCACGATGGATGCCAGGCCCTGCGGACGGGCGAGGGGACCTCGCCCCTACTCGTGCGCGTTGACAAAGCCCAGTTCCGGCATTATACTGCTTGGCTATGTCACGTCAGGGAAAAGCCTGGACGGTGCAAGACCGCCAGGGTGACCAATCGAACTGTATCGTCTGGCTCAACTTCCCCCGGAGAGGCGGAAGAGTGTCCTGGCGGTCCTGGCTCATCCCACCTTGAATCAGTGGCTCGAAGTGTCGGCCACGGCGGAGCCGCCAACGTGGTACGCCTCCGTTCGCCAACCTCGGAGTATCCTCAACCTGCTCCACGCAGCCTGAATCCCTGAGCTAGATTAGCCGACTCATGCAAGCCCTCTATCTTGACCACTCCCTCGCCCTGCGCGATGTTCCCCGCCCTACCCCGCCCCCCGGCGAAGCCCTGGTCCGCGTGACTCTGGCCGGCATCTGCAATACCGATGTCGAACTGGCGCGCGGCTACATGGCCTTCCAGGGGGTTCCCGGTCACGAGTTTGTCGGTGTGGTCGAGGCGGCGCTCGACCCGGCCTGGCTGGGGGCGCGCGTGGTGGGCGAGATCAACGCCAACTGCGGCGAGTGCGAGACGTGCCGCGCCGGCCGATCGACCCACTGCCCCCACCGCACCACCCTGGGCATCGCTGGACGCCACGGCGCGTTCGCCGAGTACCTGACCCTCCCGCTGCACCTGCTCCATCGCGTGCCGGACACGGTGCCCGACGAGAAGGCCGTCTTTACCGAGCCGCTGGCCGCCGCGCTCGAAATCCTCCAGCAGGTCCATCTGCGGGCGACCGACCGCGTGGTGGTACTGGGCGATGGCAAGCTTGGCCTGCTCATCGCCCAGACGCTCGCCCTGGCCGGGGCCGACGTGACCGCCATCGGGCGACACCCGGGTAAGCTGGCGATTCTTGAACGGCGCGGCATTCGGACGGCCCTCAACGGCGAAGGCATCCCGCCAGGGGCGGACGTCGTGGTCGAGGCGACAGGCAGTGGCCACGGCTTCCGCGAGGCGCGGCGCCTGACCCGGCCACGCGGCACCCTCGTCCTCAAGAGCACCTTCGCTGGCGACCTGGCGCCCTTGCTGGGTGGTGACGGCCTCAACCTGTTCAGCGCGCTGGTCGTGGACGAGATCACCCTCGTCGGCTCGCGCTGCGGGCCGTTCGCGCCCGCGCTGCGCCTGCTGGCCGAGGACCGCGTGGACGTGCTATCGCTGGTGCACGCCTGCTACCCGCTCGCCGACGCCCTGACGGCGTTTGAACACGCCCAGCGGCCCGGGGTCCTCAAAGTGCTGCTAAAACCGTAATTGCATGTCAGGGCCTGATAGGTTCTGTGAACTTCTATTTGCTATGTTGCAAGGATGCTTTCTATTGTCACCCTGAGCGAAGCGAAGGGTCTCGCTTGCCAACGCGAGATGCTCGTATAATACGAGAGTAGGTATAGGCCACTGGGGTGGTGAG
>CAZFUK010000262.1:0-7304 GCA_964522005.1 uncultured Anaerolineales bacterium
GCTTCCTCGACCTGGCCGTCGTCAATAACAGTTCGAACAATGTGAGCATCCTGCTGGGTGATGGCACAGGTAACTTCACCGCCGCCGCCACCTCGCCCCTAAGCGTGGGGAGCGGCCCCTTCTCTGTGGCGATAGCTGACTTCAATCGGGATGGCTTCCTCGACCTGGCCGTCGCTAACGCGAATTCGGCCAGCGTGAGCATCCTGATTGGGACTGGCACGGGCGACTTCACCCCTGCCCCGACCTCGCCCGAAAGCGTGGGGACGGCGCCCCAGTTCCTGGTAGTGGGTGACTTTAACCTCGACGGCAAGCCCGACCTGGCCGTCGCCAATACCACCTCCGATACCGTCAGCATTCTGCTTGGCGCCGGCACAGGCGACTTCAACACGGCGGTGAACCAGAGCGTGGGGGACGGACCCCGTTCACTGGCAGTGGGTGACTTCAACCTGGATGGCAAGCCCGACCTGGCTGTCGGCAGCCATGTCTCTGCTGATGTCCGCCTGCTGCTGGGCGATGGAACAGGCGCCTTCACCGTGGGGGGCACTGAGAGCTTGGGCAGCCCGGTGTACTTCGTGGCGGTGGGCGACTTCAACCTGGACGGCAAGCCCGACCTGGCGACTGCCAACTACACCCTCAACACGGTGAGCATCCTGCTCAACACCTGCTCGCAGCCTGTGGCGACCGCTACCCCGACGCCCACCGGCACCGCGACCCGCACGGCCACCGCCACGACGACGCCGACCAGCACCGCCACGGCGACCAGCACGCCGACCGCGACGCCGACGCCAACGAATACGGCGACTGCTACGGCGACCCCCACCGCCACGGCCACCACCACCGCCACCCCGACCAGTACGGCCACGCCGACGGTCACGGCCACCGCCGTGGTCACCGCGGTTGTCGTACAACCCTCGAACCTCAACGGGTGGGGGTTCCTGACCGAGAGTGGCACGGGCAGCGGCTCCTTTGTCTTTGGCCCGAGCACGCCGCCCCTCGGCCAGGGCAGCGCCCGGCTCCAGACCGTCGGCACGAGCGGCGGCGAACTCCTCGGCGCGGCCGCCTTCCTCGGCACCCGCTTCAGCCAGATCACCACCCTCCAGTACAGCACCTATGTAGACCCCTCGTCGTCCTCAACGATTCAGGCGCCGACCCTCCAATTCGGTGTGGACTATGACCTGACGGACGGGAATACAGCCTTCCAGGGCCGCCTGATCTACGAACCCTACACCAACGGGACCGTGACCAAGGGCGTCTGGCAGACGTGGTCACCCCTGGCCGGCCGGTGGTGGGCCACCTCAGCGCCCGGCACAACCTCCTGCCCGCAGAGCAACCCCTGCACCTGGTCCCAACTCCTGGCCGCCTTCCCCAACGGCGGTATTCACGCCACGGCGGGCCTTGGGCTGGTCGGCTTCAAGGCCGGCAGCAACTGGCCGACCTTCGACGGCAATGTGGACGCCTTCATCTTCGGTACCTCGGCCCAGGTGACCACGTTCGACTTCGAGCCGGATCCTCTGACGGCCACCCCGACCAGCACGAACACGGCGACGGCCACCCCGACGCTGACGTCAACCAGCACGGCAACGGCCACGCCCACCGGAACCGCCACCCCCATCCCGACGGATACGGCGACGCCCACCCCGACGGCCACGGCGACGCCTGTGCCTACCAACACGGCGACGCCGACCGGCACGCCGACTGAGACGGCGACCGCGACGAGCACGCCGACCGCGACGCTCGTGCCGACGAACACGGCGACCGCTACAGCCACCGCCACAGCGGTTCCCACGAATACGGCGACGGCCACCGCCACGGCGACCGCGACGCTCGTGCCGACGAACACGGCCACCGCCACGGCCACGGCGACCAGTACGGCCACGCCGACGATCACCATGACGCCGACGGTGACGCTGACAACGACCCCGGTCCTGGGTGGTGACAACAACCTCCAGTGGAACCAGCTCTACCACGCGGCGGGCGGGGTCAACCCCCTGACTGAACTCGTGCCAGGGCAGAGCTACACCTTCCTCCAGGGCGGGCCGGGCGGCTTGATTGACTCCAACACCGCCGTCCAGGTCACCATCCTGACGGACACCCTGGACGCTCAGAGCGCCACCATCCGCTACTGGGACGGGGCGTCCGCGTACACCGTGCCCATGACGCGCGTCGGGACGACGACGGCCGCCTTCCGAAGCCAGCCCTCGCGCACCTATGACATCTGGCGGGGAACCATCCCCGTCTACCCCGCCGGCACGACCATCTACTATCGCGTCCTCGTCCAGGATGGCTCGGCCCTGGCGGTCCTCAAGGCGGCCAACGGCCAGGTCCAGAACCCGCTGGGCCAGCACATCCGGGGCTTCAACGACGACCCCGACGACTATAGCTACACCGTCGCCGCCGGCACCGCCACCCCGACGCCCACGCTCACGACCACCCGCACCGTCACCCTGACCCCCACCGTGACGAGTACCTCCACTGCCACGGCGACCAGCACGGCGACCGCGACGCCCGTGCCGACCAGCACCGCCACCGCCACGGCGACGCCCACCGCGACGCCTGTGCCGACCAGCACCGCCACCGCCACGGCGACTCCGACGAGCACCGCCCCAGCGTGCTCGTCCGGGCCGACGTACACCATCACTAACGGCGTGGCCACCATCGTGCCAGGCGCCACCCGCATAGACGGGTCGGGTGCGGACGACGGCGACTTCTCTGTGACCCTGCCCTTCCCGGTGACCCTGTATAACCAGAGCTTCACCACAGCCCAGGCAGGCTCAAACGGCTACCTGTCGTTCGGCACCTCCTATCCCTTCTTCTACTCAGGCTGCCTGCCGAGCGGCACCTTCACCTACACCATATTTCCCTATGCGCGAGACCAGGATACCCGCCCCGCCGGCAACGGCATCTTCACCCTGACCACAGGCGTAGCCCCCAACCGCACCTTCTACATTGAGTGGCGCAACTGCCTTTACGCCGGCGGGGTTTGCGGTGCGGGCGGCAACGCCAACTACGAGATAGTGTTCCAGGAAGGACAGAGCGGCTTCCAGATCGTGTACGGCCTGTTCGGGTCCGCCACCGCGACGGGTGGAGCTATCGGCGTGCAGAAGGACAGCGCCACCTACACGCAATCCCAGTGCAACGCAGGCCCTCCCGCGACGACGGCTCAGATCTACACACTGGAGTGCGCTCCGGCCACCGCTACCCCTACCAGCACGGCCACCGCCACGGTGACGGAGACCGCCACCGCGACGAGCACGGCGACCGCCACGAGTACCGCGACCGCCACGAGCACACCGACCTTCACGGCGACGAGCACGGCCACGGCCACGGCCACGGCGACGAGCACACCGACCAGCACACCGACCAGCACAGCGACGAGCACGGCGACGAGTACAGCCACCAGCACGAGCACGGCCACGGCGACCAGCACGCCAACGTCTACCAGCACGCCTACCGCCACGAGTACGGGAACGCCCACGCGCACCGCCACGCCCACCCCCGGCCCGGCCCGCCCGGCCGTCTGGCGCGCGGGGACGTGGTACCTGCGCAACACGCTGACGACAGGGCCGGCCGACACTGTCTTCAACTTCGGCGCGAGTACCGATGTACCCCTGATGTGTGACTGGGACGGTAACGGATCGCGGACGCCCGGCGTCTTCAGGAATGGCACGTGGTTCCTACGCAACAGCAACACCACGGGCGGCTTCGACATCGCGCTGAGCTATGGCGCGGCGGGCGACACGCCCGTCTGCGGCGACTGGGACGGCGACGGGATCGAGACCGTCGGTGTGGTGCGGGGGAACACGTGGTTCCTGCGCAACAGCAACACCACAGGCGGCTTCGACATCGCTTTCACCTACGGGATGGCCGGTGACCTGCCGGTGGTGGGGGACTGGGACGGGAACGGCACGGACACGCCCGGCATCCTGCGCGGCGGGACGTGGTACCTGAGGAACAGCAACAGCACCGGGCCCTCCGACCTGGCCTTCACCTACGGTGTGCCGCCGGGCGACCGGCCTATTGTCGGGGATTGGGACGGGAATGGGACGGACACGGTAGGGGTGCTGCGGGGTAACCTGTGGTATCTGCGGAACACCAACAGCACCGGCATCGCCGACATCAGCTTCCAATACGGCGCGCCGGGCGACACAGCACTGGTGTGGCGCTAACGGGCGTCGCTCAGCCTGACCTGACAGGTCGTGGAGACCTGTCAGGTCTATGGGGGTCAGGCGTGTAGCGATTTGTCCACCCGCCGAGGCGAGTTAGCTACACACCGACGCTTCATTCTGGCTAGACTCTAGAGAGGTCGTGGTTGCGCTGGTCGTGGGTCGGAGTATAATTCGGGGTGGACCGGGCTGTCTACCCGTAGGCCATAGCGACAGGAAGCCATGTCAGCTCAATTTATGCGCCGTCTGTTGACTGTGAACATTTTTTGGCTGGCGCTCAACATCGCCAGTAACACGGTTGACCCGATTCTGGTGCCGCTGCTGGTGCAGGGGTTTGTGCCGGCCGCGGTCAAGAACTCGACGCTGGCGATGGTAGGGGCGGCTGGCATGGTCGTCGCCATGGTCTGGCAGCCGGTCGCCGGTGCGCTGAGCGACCGCTCGGCGCGGGGCCGCTTGCCCTTCCTGGTCATCGGGACGGTTGGGCTGGCGTTGACGCTGCCGCTGATGATCTTCGCGCCCTCCCTCGGGGTGCTGGTGGTCGCCATTCTGCTGGCCCAGCTCGCGTCGAATACGGTGCAGGGGCCGTTGCAGGCGGTGGCGACGGATTACCTCCCCACGAACATGTGGGGCCGGGCGGCGGGCGCGAAGGCCGTCCTGGAAGTCGGCGGGATTATCGTGGGCGCGTATGTGGGCGGGCGGCTGGTCTCGTCGGGCCAGATTCCGCTAGCCTATGTCTTTGTGGTGGGGGCGCTGGCGGCGGCGGCGGTGATTACGGTGCTGGACCTGCGCAAGGCCACACGGGAGACGCAGCCGCGCACGGAGACGGGCCGGGCATCGCTGCGCCAGTCGCTGCGCAGTCCGGAGTTGCGGCCTTTCCTGTGGTGGCTGCTGAACCGCTACCTGTTCATCATCGGCCTGACGACGATTCGTGTCTTTGGCTTCTACCTGGTCCAGGACTATCTGCGCCTGGGCCACCCGGCGCGGGTGATGGGCGAACTCATCGCCACGCTGGGTATCATCGTCGTGGTCGCCTCGCTGCCCATGGGCTGGCTGGCCGACCGGGTGGGGCGCAAGCCGCTCATGCTGTGCGCGATGGCCCTGGCGACGGTGGTCATGCCCATGTTCCTGTGGGTGCGCGGCGGGCCGCAGTTGTACCTGCTCGGCACGCTGCTGGGCATCGCCGCCGCGACGTTCCAGTCGGTAGGGTGGGCGATGGCGATGAACCTGGTGCCCCGCGCGGAGGCCGGGCGCTACCTGGGCCTGTCCAACCTGGCGAGCGCGGGCGGGTCGCTCTCGGCGCGCGTGGGGCTGGGTCTGCTGATTGACCTGCTCAACCGCATGGAGCCGGGTCTGGGCTACAGCGGCCTGATTGTGACGAACACGGTTTTCTTCGCGCTGGCGAGCCTCGCGCTGCTGCGCGTCCACATACCGTCTGAGATGCCCCAGCTGCCGGGCGGCCCGGTCTTGGCGGAACAGGTCAGCCGGGTGGAGGGCTGATGGGCGCTTCGGCGCGGGAGGCGGCGCTCTGAACAGGGCCGGGGAAGCGCGGGCCGCCCCCCTGCGCGTCATTGACAGCCTGACGCTAGGTTTCAACCTGGCGGTGGGCAGCCTCGGCGCGTTGGCGCTAGCCGTCGCGCTCGACCTGCTGTACTGGCTGGGGCCACGTGTGGTCCTGGGCCAGGCGTGGGTCGGGCTGATGACGCCGCAACTGGAAGGCCTCCCCCTGGACCCGGCCACGCTCGACGGGCTGCGCGAGAACGTCCAGACCGTCGCCGGTGTCAACGTGTTGCACGCGCTGTCGGGCGCGCTGGGCATGGGCGGCGTGTGGCCGCTGAGCGTGCCCAGCCTCCTGGCGAGCGACCCGATCCTGCCCGGCCTCGGCCCCGTCTGGGAACTACCCTCGCTTGGGCTGGCCTTCGCCCTCTTTCCGCTCCTCCTCACCCTTGGCTGCCTGCTCGGCAGCGTCTACCTGGTCCTGGCCGCCGCCCGCCTTCAGCCGGAGCCGCCCGCCCTGCCCCAACTGGCGCGCTGGACCCTGGCGACCTGGGGGCGGGTCCTCGCCCTCAACCTGCTGGTGCTGCTCATCGTCGTCGTCGGCAGCGTGCCGCTGACCGTCGTCGTCATCGTCGCCAACTTGATTAACGCCGCCCTGGGCAGCTTTGTCCTGGTCCTGGCGAGCGTCGTGCTGCTGATGGTCTGGGTCCACGGGCTGTTTACCCTGCCGGCCCTGGTCCTGGACCGCGTCAACCCGCTGCGCGCCTACTGGCGCAGCCTGCGGTTTGTGCGCCGTCACTTCTGGCCGGCGTTAGGGTTAATGGGATTAGCGTTTGTGCTCAATCTGGGGCTGGGCGAGGTCTGGCGCTGGCTGGCCGAGACCGGGCTGGGGACGCCGGTCGGCGTGATGGGCAACGCCTTTGTCGGGACGGCCCTGACCCTGGCGGCGCTGGTCTTCTACCGCGACCGGGGGACCCCGGATAAGGGTCGTTCGGGATGACAATCACAGGTGGTGAGCGTACCACTCATAGGAGGATGGGATGCGGCCTGACGTTGAGGAATTGGTGGCCCGGCTCCACAAGGAGCGCGAGCGGCTGCTCACCGCGTTGGAAGGGGTGGACGCGAGCCTGGCGGCGCGCCGCTTCGAGGGGACGGAGGGCTGGACGAGCATCCACGACGCGATTCGCCACGTGGCGTCGGCCGAGGCGAGCATGCTGACCGTAGCCGAGCGCACGGTCGCCGGTACGTTCCAGCGGGTGGAGGGCTTTGACCTGAACCGCTTCAACGCACGGCAGGTGGAGAAGCGGGCGCAGCAGACGTGGGAGGAGAGCGTGGCCGAACTGAACGAGGTGCGCACGCGGACGATGGCCGCGCTGGAGGGCTGGACCGACGAGCAACTGGCGCTGCCCGCATTTCACCCGGTGTGGGGCGACGTGGACGTGGTCGGCCTGTTGCGCATCATCGCCATCCACGATGGCCTGCACCGCAAGGACATTGAGACGTTGCGCGCGAGCCTGGGCCAAGTACAGGGGTAGGAGCGTGTCACCTGCTAGGGGTAGGGCACGGTGGTGTCAAAGTCGTGGAACGCCCCGAACCCCTCCCCCGTCCCCTCCCCTCCTAAAGGACTAGCTGCGCGTCGTGGCAAGG
>CAZFUK010000263.1:0-7296 GCA_964522005.1 uncultured Anaerolineales bacterium
TCCCGTCGCCCAGCAGGATGGTGACGGTGTTGGAGCTGGCATTGGTGACGGCCAGGTCGGGGCGGCCGTCCAGGTTGAAGTCGCTCACCGCGACGAACTGGGGGTTGGCTCCCACACTCTCGGGCGAGGTGGGGGCGGGGGTGAAGTTCCCCGTTCCATCGCCCAGCAGGATGCTGACGGTGCCGGAGATCTGGTTGGCGACGGCCAGGTCGGGGATGCCGTCCAGGTTGAAGTCGCCCACCGCCACGGATAAGGGCCCGGTCCCCACGCTTTCCGGCGAGGTGGGGGCAGCGGTGAAGTTGCCTGTGCCATCGCCCAGCAGGATGGTGACGTTGTTGGAGATCTGGTTGACGACGGCCAGGTCGGGCCGGCCGTCTGTGTTGAAGTCGCCCACCGCGACAAAGATGGGGTTGGTCCCTACACTTTCAGGCGAGGTGGGGGCGGCCGTGAAGTTGCCGGTCCCATCCCCCAGTTGGACGCTCACCGTGTTGGAACTGATGTTGGCGACGGCCAGGTCGGGGATGCCGTCCAGGTTGAAGTCACCCACCGCCAGGGAGACGGGCCGGCTCCCCACGCTCTCGGGCGAGGTGGGGGCAGCGGTGAAGTTGCCTGTGCCATCGCCCAGCAGGATGGAGACGCTACCGGAGCCGTCGTTGGCGACGGCCAGGTCGGGGAGGCCATCCAGGTTGAAGTCACCCACCGCCACGGCCTGGGGTAAGCTCCCCACGCTCTCGGGCGAGGTAGCGGCCGGGGTGAAGTCGCCCGCGCAGACCGGCGTGACGGACGGCACGGGCGCCCGCGTGGCAGTGGGGGTGCGCGTGACCGTGCTGGTGGGGGTGGTGGTTGGGGCGAGTGTCGCCGTGCTGGTGGGCGTGCGCGTCCCTGTCCCCGTCGGGGTCGGGGTGACGGTCCGGGTGGACGTGGCGGTCGCGGTGCTCGTCGGCGTGCTGGTGGCCGTGGCAGTCGGGGTGACGGTCGGGGGGACGTAGGCGCTGATCTTGACCACAAACGCGTCGGCGCCGCCGTTGTAGGTCTGGTCCGGACCGGGTAGCGCGCCGAAGCCGTCGCCGTCCGGGAACGTCGTCTCCGTGGAGCCGGTGTACCCGGCGAGATAGACATTGCCCGCGCTGTCTAGCGCCAGGCCCTGGACATAGTCCTGGCCGTCACCACCGATATAGCTCGCGTAGTCCAGGGCGGTGCCCGCCGCGTTGACCCGAACGACGAAGGCGTCCTGGCCGCCGTCGTTGTAGGTCGTGTCGGGGCCGCTCAGGGCGCCGAACCCATCGCCATCCGGGAATGTGCTCTGGTCGGAGGAGGTCCATCCGCCGGCATAGGCATTGCCGACGCCGTCCACCGCGACCCCATAGGGGAGTTCCTGGCCGCTACCCCCAATATAGCCCGCGTAGTCCAGGGCCGTGCCCGCCGCGTTGATCCGAACCACAAAGGCGTCATAGCCTCCACCGTTGAAGGTTGTGTCGAAGCTGGTCAGCGCGCCGAACCCCTCGCCATCCGGGAACGTGGCCTGGTCGGACTGCGCGTCGCCTGCGACATAGGCCCGCCCCAGGCTGTCGACCGCGATGGCCCAGCCCCGGTCCTGGCCGCTGCCGCCGATGTAGCTCGCGTAGAGCAGGGCCGTGCCCGCCGCGTTGACCTTCGCTACAAAGGCGTCGTAGTTGCCGCCGTTGTAGGTTGTGTCGGGGCCGGTCAGGGCGCCGAAGCCGTCGCCGTCCGGGAACGTCGTCTCAGTGGAGTTGGTGTACCCGGCGAGATAGACATTGCCCGCGCTGTCTACCGCCAGGCCCTGGACATAGTCCTGGGCGTCACCACCGATATAGCTCGCGTAGACCAGGGCCGTGCCGGACGCGTTGACCTTCGCCACAAACGCATCATAGCCTCCACCGTTGAAGGTTGTGTCGAAGCTGGTCAGCGCGCCGAACCCCTCGCCATCCGGGAACGTGGTCTGGGAGGACCGGGTATAGCCGGCGATATAGGCGTTGCCCGCGCTGTCCACCGCAATCTCCGTGCCGACGTCCCAGTCGTTCCCGCCGATGTAACCCGCGTAGACCAGGGCCGTGCCGGCCGCATTGACCTTGGCGACCCAGGCGTCAAAGGTGCCGCCGTTGTAGGTCAGGTCAGGCCCCGTCAGGACGGGGAAGGTGGCCTGCCTGGAGATGGTGGCCCCGGTGAGGTAAGCATTCCCGGCGCTGTCCACGGCGATGTCGAGGGCCTGGTCCTGGTCGCTCCCCCCGATGAAGCCGAGATAGTCCAGGCCCGTCCCGGCCGCATTGACCTTCGCCACCCAGGCGTCGCTCGTCCCGCCGTTGTAGGTGGGGTCGGGGCCGACCAGCGCCGGCAGGGTGGCCTCGGTGGAGGAAGTCTGCCCGGCCACGTAGGCGTTGCCAGCGCTATCCACCGCGATGGCGAGGGCCTGGTCCGTACCGCTCCCCCCGATGAAGCCCGCGTAGAGCAGCACGGCCGGGTCAATCACCAGTGGCCGGCTCTGGTCGTAGGCGCCGAGGGAGAAGGAGTAAACGACGGACGAGGCATCATCCCCTTCCACGCTCCACCCTCCACGCTCCACGCTCCTCGCTCCACGCTCCACGCTCCACGCTCCACGCTCTTCAATGCGGTAGGCCGTCGCCACCGCCACGCGCCCGCCGTCGGTCTCCTGGTAGGATACGGGCGCGGCGTCCTCGAAGCCGCCGGCGGGCGTGCTGACCGCTAGCTCCCCCGTCGGCTTGACCGTGACATCTGTGGCCCCGTGATAGGCGAGGCGTATCTGCGAGGGGTTGGCGCCCGGTTGGACATGGAAGGTGTACTTGAGTTGATTGACGCTGCCGCTGTAGACCAGGTCAATGCCGGGCCACAGGTCGGGGTAGACGACCTCGCCGTAGCTCCGCAGGCCCGTCTTCCACTCCGAGGGCGGCCCCTTGAAGAGGCTGATGACCGTCGGCGTCTGGGCCTGGCCCCGGGGCTGGACATTCGGGTTTGCGCCCACGAAGTCCAGGTTCAGCGCATAGCGCGGGGTGGAGGCGGAAGGCGGAAGGCGGAAGGCGGAAGGCGGAAGGCTGAGGTCGGAAGGCTGAGGTCGGAAGGCCGACGGCTGAAACACAAAGGTGAGACCCTGCGGCGTGAAGAAGATGCTCTTGTCGCGCCCCTGGACGTAGAGGCCGACACGCGGGTCAGTCTGGCCCCGGTTCTCGATGAAGGACAGCGGCATGCGGTCCAGCGCCGACTGGACGCGGGCGCGGGTCGCCGCGTCCACGGGCTGCCCCCCCATGGCGGGGGGCAAGGGGCCGAGGGCTGAGGGCTGAGACGCGCCCCCCACCACCCACCCGCCGCTGGCGCTGACCGTCTGGGTCAGCCAGAGCACAGCGGCCAGGACGACCCCGACCTGACCCAACCGACCCCGCACTCGGCGCGGCGTATCCATGATGCCCCCCTCACGCTCGTCTGGACAGTCGTTCGACAACAGGCAATAGCGCCAGGTAGGGTAGCATACGAGCGTGACCAAAACGTGACCAAAGGGCTGGCTTGGGGTACAATTATTGCCCATTGACAGAACAACGCATTGACAGGCAAGGGGGGGGGATGGGGAGGCTCAATGCTTCTCTCCTGGGCGGGTTCGCGGTCAGCCGCGACGAGCAGGCCATCACGGGCTTTCGGTCCGACAAGGCGCGCGCCTTGCTCGCCTATCTGCTGGTCGAAGGCGACCGCCCCCACCGGCGCGAAAGCCTGGCCGCCCTGCTCTGGCCCGACCAGCCCGAAGCCGCTGCGCTGGTCAACCTGCGCCAGACCTTGACCCGCCTCCGCCGCGCCATCGAGGACGACACGCAGCCGACGCCGGTCGTCCTGGTCACCCCGCAGACCGTTCAACTCAACCCCGCTGCCGACGTCTGGCTGGACGTGGCCCACGTCCAGGCCCGGCTCGCCGCCTGCGCCCGCCACCGCCACCCCTCGCCGGATCGCTGTCGGGCGTGCGCGGAGCGGCTGGAACAGGTGGCGGAGTTGTATCGAGGGCCGTTCCTGGCCGGTCTGACGGTGGAGGGCAGCGCAGCCTTTGAGACCTGGCTGATGCTCCACCGCCAGCGGCTGAGTCTGCAAATGAGCGAGGCGCTGGGGCAACTGGCAGCGTATTACCGCCGACGCGCCGCCTACGGCCGGGTCATCGAGACGGTCCGGCGTCAGATTCAGGACGACCCCTGGCGTGAGGAGGCGCATCGCCTGTTGATGGAGGCGCTGGCATTGAGCGGGCAGCGCCACGCGGCGGTCACGGCCTACCAGGGCCTCCGAGCGAGCCTGCTGCGCGAGCTAGACCTGGAGCCGGAGGCAGCGACGACCGCGCTCTACGAGCGGCTCCGGGCCGGTCGGTGGGCGTCAGATCAACCCCCCCCGCCCCCGCGTCGGGACAACGTGCCGGCCCTGGCGACGCCCTTGCTTGGACGGCGGGGGGAGTTGGCGCGGCTGGCGGAGATGCTGACCGAGGGCGAGCAGCGGCTCATCACCCTGGTGGGGCCGCCGGGGGTGGGCAAGACGCGCCTGGCCCTGGAACTCGCGACCGAGCAGCGGGACGACTTTAGCGATGGGACCTGTTTTGTCCCGCTGGCCGCCGTCCATGACCCGGCCCTCGTGGCCGACACGGTCGTCCGCGCGCTGGGTACCTACGTGACCGGCGAGACGCCCCTGGAAGACGTGCTGGCGGCCATCTTGCGCGAGCAACACCGGCTACTGGTGCTGGATAACTTTGAGCAGGTGGACGCCGCGGCGCCCCTGGTGGGCCGATTGGTGGCGGAATGTCCCTGGCTGTCCATCGTCGTGACGAGCCGCGTGCCGCTGCATCTGCGCAGCGAGCGCCAGTTCCCGGTGCAGCCGTTGCCCGCGCCGCCTCTCCTCGACAGCAACCGGCCCTCGGCGGCCGACGCCCCCCAGCCGCCCCTCACCGCCATCGAGATCGCGCATTACCCGGCCGTCCAACTCTTTGTGGACCGTGCCCGCGCCGTTGACCCCGGCTTCCGCCTCTCCCCCAGCAACGCGGAGGTCGTGGGCGCCATTTGCGCCCAGCTAGACGGTCTGCCCCTCGCCATCGAGTTAGCCGCCGCGCGTGTCAAAGCCTTCGCCCTGCCCGCCATCCTGGCTCGGCTGACCAGCCGCCTCCACGTACTCACCGACGGCCCGCGCGACCTGCCCGATCGGCAGCGATCCCTACGCGCCGCCATCGCCTGGAGCTATGACTTGCTCACGCCCGCTGAGCAGACCCTGTTTGCCCGGCTGGCCGTGTTTGAGGCCGGCGCCACCGTGGAGGCAGCGGAGGCAGTGGTTGGCGTGGGACTTGCTCCTATCACTGACCACGGGCCACCGACCACTGTGGTTGACGGCGTGCAGTCTTTGGTCATCAAGAGCCTGGTCCAACGGCAAGAGGGGGCGGGCGGCGAGCCGCGCTTCACCCTGCTGGAAACAGTCCGCGAGTACGCGGCGGAGCGCCTCAAGGCGGCGGGCGAGGCGGACCGGGTCCACCGCGCCCACGCCGACTTTTTCCTGGGTTTGGCAGTGGCGGCGCGGCGGGGTCTGGCAGGGGCGGCGCAGCTCCAGTGGCTCGCCCGACTGGATGCCGAGCACAATAACCTGCGGGCGGCGCTCAAGTGGCTGGTGGAACACCCGGTAGGGGACGCAGCGGTGCGGTTAGCGAGCAGCCTGGCCTATTACTGGGAATGGCGCGGCTACCTGAGCGAGGGACGGCGGTGGCTAGAGGCCGCCTTGGCGAGTCACGACGGCGCCGCTGTGGCGACGCCGCACCGGGCGCAGGGGTATGCGGACGCGGCTTTCCTGGCCTACCGCCACTGCGACTATGCCGAGGCGACACGCTGCGCCGAGACGAGCCTGGCCCTCTCGCACGCGACGGGCGACCTGACCAGCCGGGCGGTGGCGGTGCGAACCTTGGGGAATGTGCTCGTCATGCAGGGTCAATTAGCGGCGGCGCTCCGTCGTCACGAAGAAGGCCTGGCGCTGTACCGCGCGATAGACGACGTGTGGGGCATCGCGACCGAGCTGGGTAACCTCGGCGTCATCTACACATTGACGGGTGATTACGCTCAGGGTGAACAGTTGTGTGAGGAGGCCCTGACAGTCGGCTTGCCCGTCAGGGACCGCCGCCTGTCAGGGGGGCTGCGCTTATTCCTGTCGCGGGCACACATGGAACGCGGCGATTTCGAGCGCGGCGAACAGGTGTTGCTGGACGCCCTGGCCGACCTGAGCGAGGTCCGCCACGTCTGGAACATGGCCCACGTGCTGACGATGCTGGCCGCGTGCGTGGCGGAGCGGGGGGATGCCGGGCGGGCTGGCCGCTTGCTAGGCGTCGCGGCGGCCGCCCGGGAGTTCCTGGGGATTCACGTGGTGCCCTACCAGGCGGCCTGGCATGAGCGTACAGTGGCTAAAGCCTCCGCCCAACTCGGCGCTGCCTTTGCCCCCGTGTACGACGAGGGCCGGGCCATGTCACTGGAGGAGGCGACCGCCTACGCGCTGGAGCCACTCCGCGAGGTTGAACGGGCCTCTCCGGCCGCTGAAGCGGGCCTACGCCGCGTCCAATAGCCCGCCGCTGTTCCCCCCTTCTCTCAGCCATTGCTTCCAGCCCCCCGCCTGGGAGATCCTCCGTCCTCCGTCCTCCGTCTTCCGCCTGCCCCCCGCTATGGGGGGTCCTCCGTCTGACTACTGCCTACTGCCTACTGCCTACTGCCTACTGTTCTAGCGCCAGACAAGCATGGTATCGCCCGGCGCGCCGAACTGGAAGCTGATGTCAGCCACGCCCGTGCTGTTGCTGTTCCGCAGATACCACAGGTTGCCCCGTAACACCCCCGCCGTGTCCACCGCGTCGGTGTTCCAGTCGCCCACAATGGGCTTGTCCCCCGGCGGTACGCCGTAGGTGAACGCCACGTCCGACGGCCCGGTGCTGTTGCTGTTCCTCAGGTACCACGTCCCGCCACGCAGGATGCCCGGCGTGTCCGTCCCGTTGCCGTCCCAGTCGCCCACCACAGGTAGATCGCCGGCCATGCCGTAGGTGAAGGCAAGGTCGGCAGGACCGGTCGTGTTACTATTGCGCAGGAACCAGGTGTTCCCCCGCACCACGCCGACGGTGTCCACCCCGTCGCCGTCCCAGTCGCCGCAGACCGGCGTGTCGCCCGACGCGCCGTAGGTCAGGGCGAGGTCAAAGCCGCCCGTGGTGTTGGAGTTACGCAGGAACCACGTCCCATTGCGGAAGACGCCCGGCGTCTTGCTGCCGTTGCCGTCCCAGTCGCACATGAG
>CAZFUK010000264.1:0-7293 GCA_964522005.1 uncultured Anaerolineales bacterium
TCCAGGAAGTGGGCGACGAGGAGGGCAATGTCCTCCTTGCGAGCGCGGAGGGGCGGCAGGTCAATGCGGATGACGTTGAGCCGGTAGAACAGGTCCTCGCGGAAGCGGCCGCGCGCCACCTCCATTTCCAGGTCCTTGTTGGTCGCGGCGATGACCCGTACGTCCACATGCAGCGGCAGGCTGCCGCCCACGCGCTGGAACTCGCCCTCCTGGAGCACCCGCAGCAGTTTCTTCTGCGTGCTCAGCGTTAGCTCGCCAATCTCATCCAGGAAGATGGAGCCGCCCGACGCCTGCTCGAACACGCCCTTGCGCTGGGCGATGGCGCTGGTAAAGGCGCCCTTCTCGTGGCCGAATAGCTCGCTCTCTAGCAGCGTTTCGGGCAGCGCCGCGCAGTTGACCTTGATAAACGGCCCACGGCGGCGGGGGGAGTTCTGGTGGACGGTGTCGGCGACAAGCTCTTTGCCGGTGCCGGTCTCACCGATGATCAGGACGGTCGCCGCGCTGCGCGCCACCCGCCCAATCGTCTTGAACACCCCCTGCATCGCCTCGCTGGACCCGATGATGCGGTCGCGGACGTCGCGCTCGTTGAGTTCGTCCTGAATCTGGCCCACGGCATCGGCCAACTGGCGGTGGTCGAACAGCTTGCGCAAGAGTTGTCCAACCTCGTCCAACTCAAAGGGTTTGGTCAGGTACTCAAACGCGCCGAGTTGCATGGCTTGGATGGCCTGGGTCGAACTGCGGCTCGCAGTCGCGATGATGACGGGCATGTTCGGGCTGTCGATCTGCATGCGTTCCAACACGACCAACCCATCCAGGTCGGGCAGACCAATGTCCAGCAGCACCAGGTCGAACCGGCCTTCGCTGCGCAGCAGGTCGAGCGCCCGTTGGCCGGCGCCCGCCTCATAGACGGCCAATCCCTCGTCTTCCAGGTAGGCCCGCAATGTCTCGCGGATGCCGTCATCGTCTTCGACGATTAGAACCCTATGCTGTGTCATGCCCTACGTCTCCAGCCGCGAGACAGTCCCACGCGGTCAGCCTGAACAGAGAGTGGCACTTATCTTGCACCTCTATGGAGTAAGCGCGAGTGGGGGTCGGCCTGGACCACTCCAATCGGCGTCTGGTCAAAGCCTCGCTACGTTGCAATGGGCGCAATGGGCTTTGCGATGCTGAATATATGGCTCTGGGTGGATAAAATCGTCAGGTTCCGACAGGGACTAACGCGCCTGAATCGTGCCAAACGTAGCAATTCCTGGACCATCTGGCGCCGCCGCCCCCCGACCCTTCGGGGCGGATTCTCAATATGTTGTCCATCTCGCCCTGCTCACTATGTTAACTAACTGGCATGCAAGTTGCAGGACAAAGAGTATCTATCGTCCAGTTAGGGGAGCTTTGGACACAGAGACGAAAGGAGTACAGTCATGGCCGAGCGGGAGCGTCAGGAGGCGAACGATAACGGCAGTGACACCGCACGGGATCGGGAGTACATGTCGGGCATTGGCCGCAAGGGCGGCCAGAGCGTCAGCCAGAACCGCGAGCACATGGCGACGATTGGCCGCAAAGGCGGTCAGAGCGTGAGCCAGAACCGCGAGCATATGTCCGACATTGGCCGCAAGGGCGGCCAGAGCGTCAGCCAGAACCGCGAGCACATGGCGACGATTGGCCGCAAGGGCGGCGAGAGCGTCAGCCGCGACCGCGAGCATATGGCGGACATTGGGCGCAAGGGCGGGGCCAACGAGCGGGAGGACGCCAACGGGAACGGCAATGGCAACGGGAACGGCCGCCACGAGCGTGAGCACAGCCACTAACTGGGACCGGGACTAGACCTGACTGGTTTTCAGAAACCTGTTAGGTCTTTGTTGTGGGGCGGAGGCGGGGCCGCCAGGTCTTTGTCCCCTGGCACCAGACTTGCAAGCTAGGACTACGTAGTCGGAGCGACGTGTTCAAACCTAGCGCAAAGAAAGGACATAAGTAGACGTATGAAAACCCTGCACGAGTTTTTCCTGCACGAACTCCAGGACATGTATGACGCCGAGCAGCAGTTGACCAAGGCGCTGCCGCAGGTCGAGAAGGAGACGACGGATCCGATGATGAAGCAGCGGATCCGCCAGCACATCACCGAGACCGAGCAGCAGGTCCGCAACCTCGAAGCCTGCTTCCAGGCCCTGGGCGAGAAGCCGAAGGCCGAGAAGTGCCCGGCCATGGCGGGGCTGATTCAGGAGAAGCAGATGGCGATGAAGGAGAACCCGTCCACGGAAGTCCTCCAGGCCATCAACCTGATTGGCAGCACCAAGATCGAGCACTACGAGATTTGCGCCTACACCGGGCTGATCAGCCTGGCCGCGATGATGGGCCACACCGAGTGCGAGCGCCTGCTCAAGCAGAACCTCCAGGACGAGAACAACATGGCCGAGTTCCTGGAGCAGAACACCCGGCAGACCATTGAGAAGCTGGGCGCGCAGACCGGCGACGCCAACATGGGGTCGCCCGTGCCCGAGTCGAAGGTCCGCAGCCAGCAGCACAGCAGCGCTCACTAACCGCCACCCATGCCATCCAGGGGCCGGCTCGTGACTACGAGCCGGCCCCCCTTTGTGCCAGCTCGGGCTAGCCGGAAAGGGGGGCTGTGGCACGTTGTTTGCAATACTCTTGGATAAGTTACACTGAGGTAGCCCCGTCAGCGGCGAGGCTGAACAGTTCTAGTGCGTAAGTGGGGGAAGCGTGTTTCCATTTGATATGTTTAAGAGCGATGCGTCTGGGTTGCTGGAGCACCGGCGGGTACAGATTGACGACGTTGAAATTTGCTACGGGGTGGCGGGCGCGGGAAGCCCGGTGGTGCTGGTCCACGGTCTGGGCGGCTCCAGCCGCTGGTGGGCGCGTAACATCCAGGCCCTGGCCCGCCATTACCGCGTCTACTGTATTGACCTGATTGGCTTTGGCGACAGCCGCTGTGATCACCCCTTCGCGCTGGACGAGGCGGCCGCGTGGCTGGCGAAGTGGATGCTGAAGATGGGCCTGCGCCGCGCGACGGTAATCGGCCACTCCATGGGCGGCTATATCGCCGCCGACCTGGCCGCCGACTATCCGCACCTGGTCGAGCGCCTGGTGCTGGTCAACGCCGCCATCATGCCCATTGGCAACAACGTCGTGCAGCACTGCCTGGCCCTCGCCAAAGAGGCGCGGCCGGCCACCCTCGACCTGCTGCCCGTCTTCCTGCGCGATGCCTATCGCGCCGGCATGCGGACGCTGTGGCGGGCGCGCAACGAACTCTGCGCCAGCGACATCCGCCACAAATTGTTGACGATTCAGGCGCCGACCCTTATTATCTGGGGAGAGAAGGACGCGCTGCTGCCGCTGGAGCACGGGCGTGCCTTGCTGAAGCTGATTCCCAACGCCAAGCTGGTGCGGCTGCGCGGGTGCGGCCATACGCCGCTCTGGGAGCGGCCCATCGAGGTCAACCGGGTCCTGCTCGATTTCCTCAAGCCGCAGACAGCGGCCCGCCGCCCGGCGCGGCGGTCGGCCTCGGCGGCCACCGCTACGGTGCAGCAGACCGCCTAGCGCGGGGTTCCTGTCCGGTTCGGCGGGACGACACACGAGCTATATTCGCAACCGACGCCCCTCACTGAGGCGCGTCGGTTGAACTTTTACAGTGGTGGGGATTATGTTGAAAACGTTTCAGGCGCTCAGCAACCACAACTATCGGCTGTTCTGGAGTGGGCAGATCATCTCCCTCATCGGCACGTGGATGCAGTCCACCGCCCAGGCCTGGCTTGTGCTCCAGCTCACCGGCTCGCCCCTGGCGATGGGTGTCGTCACCGCGCTCCAGACGCTGCCCATCCTGCTATTCACCCTGTTCGGCGGTGTGTTCGCCGACCGCGTGCCTAAGCGCCGCTTCCTGATTCTCACCCAGTGCGTCTCCGCGCTCCAGGCGCTGACCCTGGCGCTGCTGGTGACGTTCGGCCACATCCAGCTCTGGCACGTCTACGCCCTCGCCTTTCTCCTGGGCCTGGTCAACGCCTTCGATAACCCCACCCGCCAGGCGTTCGTGGTCGAACTGGTGGGCCGCAAGGACCTGCCCAACGCCGTGGCCCTCAACTCCTCGCTGTTCAACGCCGCGCGTATCCTCGGCCCGGCCATTGGCGGTCTGACCATCGCCTGGCTGGGCGTGGCGGGCGCGTTCTACGCCAACGCGATTAGCTTCATCCCGGCCATGGTGACGCTGGCGCTCATGCGCTCCGACCTCTTTTTCAGCGTACCCCGGCCGAGCAAGGGCAATGTGGTCAAGCAGGTGAGCGAGGGGCTGGACTACGTGCGCCACACGACGACCGCCTTCATCGTCGTGCTGATGATGGGCATCCTGGGCACGTTTGGCTACAACTTCTCGGTGACGCTGCCCCTCATCGCCGAGTTCGTCTTCAAGGCCAGCGCCGTCGGCTTCGGTGGCCTGACGGCGTTGATGGGCGTCGGCTCGCTCCTCGGCGGCCTGGTTCTCGCCTACCGCTCGCAGGCGACCTACCGCCTGCTGCTGGCGAGTTCGGCGCTGTTCGCGCTGTTCCTGTTCGCGCTGGCCTTCTCGCGGCTGTATGGTCTGACTCTCGCCCTGTTGATTCCCCTCGGCATGGCGAGCATCGCCTATACCGCCACCTCCAACACCCTGCTCCAGATGAACACGCCGGACCACTTGCGCGGGCGGGTGATGAGCATCTACTTCCTCCTGTTCGCCGGCACGACGCCCATTGGCGGCTTCATCACCGGCTGGCTGGCCTCGCGCATCGGCGTGCCCGAGACGATTGCCCTGGAAGCCGTCATCTGCCTGGTCGGCGTCCTCTATGGCGTGCGCTACTACCGCCGCCACGAGGCCGAGATTCCAGCCGAGCAACGCTCCGCCGCGCGCCCGCCGGCCGTCCAGGCCTAACCGCCTTCCTGATGAAGCCTAATTGAGCTAAGTGGCCGGTTCGCGGCGGGGCGTCTGGAGAACGATGCGCTGGACCGCCTGCCAGGCCGCACGGGCGCGCGCCAGGTCGGCCCCGCTGGTGGGCAGCTCGTGGTAGTGGGCGTCCACGTAGGCCTGGGTCAGGAAGCGCAGGTCGGCCTCGGCCTCGGGGAAGGCTTCGACCAGCGCGGGCAGGTACTCGTAGGGGGTATCGTCCAGGGGACGGGGGAGGCCTCGGTCGGCGGCGAGCGCCTGGAGGCTGGCGTAGATGTGGCGGACCGTGTCGGCGGCGTGGGTCCGCCGTTGCCCGCGCAGCCGGGCCAGGGCGCGGTCAAGCAGATTGCGGGCATCCTGGGCGAAGGCATCGGCCGACCAGACCGACTCGCGCAGTTCGGGCACCGGCTCGGCCAGTCGGTCGCGGCGGCGCTGCGCCCAGACGGCCAGCAGCCAGAACACGCCGGCGAGGGCGGCGACCACGAGGAACCAGCGCAGGCCCATGAGCAGGGCTTCGGGGAGGAGGGGCGGTCCCGCCTGGGTCTCGTCTGGGGTCGGGGTGGGCGTCCCCTGGACCATCTGCGGCAGCTGGGACAGGGCGGGGCGGAGGGCATTGACGAGAGCCTGGATGAACGGGTTCAGGAGCAGGACGAGAATATAGACGACACCGATCAAGAGGGCGGCGAGCAGGTTCCACAGCGGCCCGAACCAGCCCACGAGGGCGCGCGTGGCTTCCACCGACAGCAAACTGGTCGCCAGGACGCCAACCAGCATGACGCTCAGCACGGCGGCCAGCAAGATCGTGACCCAGTTGCGGTCGAAGGGCGTAGCGACGCCGACCGCGTCGCGGCTGACGTCCTCGACGCGCGCCAGCGACATGGCGAGCAGGCTGGCCGGAAAGTAGATGAAGATGTAGGTCGTCAGGTCCAGGCCGACGAAGGCCGCGCCGATGAGCGACCAGAACATGGCGACGATGCCGAGGCGGAAGCGGAAGCCCGTCCGCTCGACGCCGAAGCCTTCCCCCACCACGAGGACAGCCCGCCACCACAGGATGATGTGGCCGAGCGCGAGCAGGATGTTGGGGTCGCGGAAGTCGCGCAGGCCGACCAGGAAGGCGAGCGGCCCCCCAAGGCCGGTGTTGGCGGCGGCCAGGAACAGCGTGGCGGCGGCGGTCAAACCGACGGCCCAGCCCTGCACCCTGGTACCCGGCCGGCCCAGGTCGAAGTAGCGGGCGACATAGACGGCGAGGACGGTCAGGCCGAGGACGAGGGCGTAGGACGGGGCGGTGTAGTTCGGGGCAAAGAAGGCGAACGCCAGCCGCCAGGCGATGTAGTACCAGGTGGCCTCGAAGACGGCCGTCGCCAGCCGCAGCAACTCCCGCCGCACGCGATAGATAGTCATCGCTGGTCCAGAGCGCCTTCCATGGCGTCCCAATCCAGGTCGCTCCAGGCGCCGGCCAGATCAAGCGCCCTCTGGATGCCGTCTGCGGGTAAAGACGCATCAGCCTCAGCTTCACTCATAAAATAGTGAGTCGCGATCCGTCCATCTTCTTCCCGGACGATTCCGATCAACGGTGCGTCGCTCTCATCTTGAACTAGAGGTGCTCGTATAGGTTGCGGTAGCGCCATCGGTGTCCTCCCTCAACAACTGCCAAATTATACTCCACTTGAAGAGCAGTCAGGGTCGCTTGAACAGCGCGTCGGGGTCGAGGGCTGCCTCCTGGCGGCCGTAGACCAGTTGGGCGGGCGGCAAGTGATAGACGACCACGCCGGGCAAATCGTCGTCTTTGAAGTCGGGATCGAGGGAGACGAGTACCATGCGGCGGCTGGCGGCGCGGAGGCGCAGCATCTCGGCCACCAGGCCCGGCGTGACGACGCTGGTGATGACGACAATCGTCGCGCCCCAGGGCAGGCGGGGGCTCTCGCGGGCCAGCAGAACCTCAACGTACTCGGTGGCGAAGGTTGTCACCGCCGCCAGGGCCTCCAGGACGCGGGTGAGGGCGCCGGGGTCGCGGCTGGGCATGACGCGGATGGGCTGGTCGGAGCGCGGGACTGAGCCGTTGGCGACCAGGCCCACGGCGTAGCGGCGCTGGCTGGCGTGGAAGGCGATGGACGCGGCGACCGAGATGGCGTGCTCCTGGCGGTCGGGGTCAATGCCCATCCAGGGTTGGGCGTAGGTGGCAATGTTGAGGAACAGGACGAGGCGCTGGGTGATGGTCGGCTCGTAGACCCTGGTCTGGAGCCGCTGCTGGCGCGCGCTGGCCTTCCAGTGAACGTGGCGGAACGAGTCTTCGGGCTGGTAGTCGCGCACGCCGACGGTGCGCAGCGGGTCCTGGAAGATGGGTTGATGAGCTTTGGCCTCGCCAAACGGCT
>CAZFUK010000265.1:0-7284 GCA_964522005.1 uncultured Anaerolineales bacterium
GAGGAGACGATCCGCATCGGCCAGGACCCCCTGCGGGCAGGGGGGAACCGCGTCTGGCAGCAGACGCTGCGGTTCCTCGACTAGCCATTCTCCGCCCGTCAGGGGCTTGTGTCCTCGCAAGCCCCTGACGGGCGGAAGGGATTAGCATACCTACCATCCAGCCTTCAAGTGAACCACGTCCTGGTCAATAGCCGACCCAGTCGTTAACGGAAAGGATGCTTACCGACCATGATGAGGATGATCGTTAGACTACTCAGTGGCGCCCTGGCGCTGGTACTCATGCTCGTGGTCGTCCAGATGGCCCGCCAGGCGCGAGCGGCGGCGGAGGTCGAGCAGGCGTGGGCGACAACGACAGCGCCGCGAGTAGCGAACCTGGGGACCACCAAGTCGTTAACCATTGTGCCGCTGGTGGATGAAGCGGCGAGCCGCCCGGACCTCCAGTTCGAGCATGGCGTGGCGTATCTGGTTAAGACCGACCGCCACACGGTCTTGATGGATCTTGGCTGGAACAACACCGCCACCCCCCTGCTGCACAACATGGCGTCACTGGGCGTTGCCCCTGCCGACCTCGAGGCGGTCGCCTTCTCCCACATCCATCCCGACCACGTCGGCGGCTTCAACTGGTGGGTGAAGGATACCTTCGCCCTGGGCGGGGAGCAGCCTGACCTGCATGGTCTACCCGTCTACACGCCTGCCCCGCTCACCTACCCCGGCCTGACGCCGACGGTGACGACACAGCCGACCGTCCTGACCGAGGCCATCGCCACGACGGGCGGTATCGCGTTCACCGAGGTCTTCCCACTGTCCCTGTGGCGGACGGTGCGCACTGAGCAAGCGGTGGCGGTCAACGTCGAAGGTAAGGGGATCGTGCTGATCCTCGGCTGCGGCCATCCGAGTGTCGAGCGCTTTGTGGCGCGCGCCCAGGCGACCTTCGACGCGCCCGTCGTCGGGGTTGTCGGGGGCTTGCACTACGAGGATAAGTCGCCGGAGTTCGTGAGCGCCAGCATTGCCTATCTGAAGACGCTCCAGCCGCAGCTCGTGGCGCTCTCGCCGCACGACAGCACGCCCGCCAACATCCAGGCGTTCCGCGATGCCTTTCCGACGAGCTACCAGACGGTCGAAGTCGGTCGCCCCATCACCCTGCGACCCTGAACGAGGACTCTCACGATGACTGCGCGCGCCACGACAGCGACACTCTCGCGTTTGACAGCCCGACCCGCCGCGCCGCCCCCTCCCGTCTGGCTTACCGTCGTCCAGGGGCTGGGGCGCGGCGGCCTGGTCGGGACCATGCTGGGCTGCGCCGTGATCGGGCTGGAGGTGGGCCTGGGCACGCCCTATCCCGTCTTGGACATGCTCATTGGGGTTCTCCTCGGCTTCAGCTTTGTCTTCGCGGGCGAAGGGGTTGTCGCCCTGGTGTGGCGGCTGGGCAAGCTCATCCTGGGTCTGCTTAAGGCCACCCGTCCCCTCGTCCTGTGGAACCGCCTGCCGGCCCGCTCCATCGGCTGGACCCTCGGTGCGGCGCTGTTCGTCGCCGGCGATACCCTGTTCCCCAACTCCGCCCTCAGCTTCCTGGCCTACGGCTTCACCGCGCAGCTATGCATTCCGGTGATCGCCCTCACCTGGAGCCTGGTCAGTCTGGCCCGCCGCCCCGACGCCTCGCCCCGCCGCCGCTACAGCCTGCTGGGGCTGGCGCTAGCGCTCAACGCCGTGACGCTGGGCTGGCTGGTCTGGCCGGGCTACGACGGCTACCTGGCGTCGGCCGAGACGGCCCCGGCCCCCGTGGTTCCCGCGCTGACCCTGCCCAATCCAGGGCTAGCCGGATCAGCGACGGTCAAGTACCTCACCTACGGCAGCGGCGTGGACCAACGGCCCGCCTATGGTCCCTCGGTCGAGTTGGTGACTCAGTCTGTGGACGGCGCGGCGGTCTTCGCGGGCTTTGGGGATCTGGGCAACGCGCAGCTGCGCTGGCTGTGGGGCTTCGACGCGACGGCTCTGCCGCTCAACGGCCAGGTCTGGTATCCGGACGGCCCTGGTCCCTTCCCGCTCGTCCTCATGGTCCACGGCAACCACAAGGGTGTCGAGCCGTCGGAGACTGGCTACGCCTACCTGGGGGAACACCTGGCGAGCCACGGCTACATCGCCGTCGGCGTGGACGAGAACTACCTGAACATCGGTTTCCCCTTTGGACTGGGCGGCGCGCCAGAGATGCCCGTGCGCGCCTGGCTGCTGCTCAAGCACCTCCAGCAGTGGCGGGCGTGGAACGCGGCGTTGGGCAACCCGTTCTATGGGCGGGTGAACCTGGACCACGTCGCGCTACTGGGCCACTCGCGGGGGGGCGAAGCGGTCGCCCATGCCGCCGCCCTCAACACCCACCTCTACCCGCCCGTGTCCAACGCCGCCCAGCCGGGCGAGTTCGGCTTCGGCATCCGCGCCGTGGTCGCCTTCGCGCCGTCCGACGGCTACTACCGCCCGTTCGACCAGCCGCTGAGCCTGGGCCAGACCGACTACCTGGTCGTCCAGGGCGGGCACGATGCGGACGTGACGACCTTCATGGGCCTCAAGCAGTACAACCGCGTTCGCTTCGACGCCAACCCCGACGGCTTCAAGGCCCTGGCCTACGTCTATCGCGCCAACCACGGGCAGTTCAACACGGTGTGGGGCGACCACGACCTCGGCCCGCTCACCTCGCTCGGCCTCAACCGGCGGCCGTTGCTGAGCGGCGACGAGCAGCGGCGAGCCGCCTGCGTCCTGGTGACCGCCTTTCTGGAAGCCGCCCTGGCCGGCCAGACCGGCTATCGCCAGGTCTTCCGCGCGCCGGCCAGCGCCCAGGCGTGGCTGCCGGAGACCCTGCTCGTCACCCAGTACCAAGACGCGCGCTTTGAGGCGGTCGCCACCTATGAGGTAACGGCGCGGCTGGACCAGAACGACTTGCCGGCCGGGACGGCTGAGGCGGTGGGGATGCGGACCTGGACCCGCGAAGTGTTGAGGCTGCGTGACGGGCAGACGGAGCAGGGCAACACCGTCTTGCGGCTGGGCTGGGCGGCGGGCAGCCCGCCGGTGTACAGCCTCGGCTTACCGAGCGACACGGTTAGGGGCTGGCGGCTGGGCGGGCAGGATGCGCTGACGTTCGGGCTGGCGAGCGCGCTGGACGAGGCGACGCCGCTCAGCCTCACGGTCGAGTTGGAGACAGCCGACGGGGTGCGAGTGGCGCTACCCCTGAGCCAGTTCGGCGCCGTCCATCCGCCACTGCCAGTCCAGGTTGTGAAGTCCGACACCCTGACCCGGATCATCGGGATCACAGGCTACGTTCCCCTCCGCTTTGAACGGGTGTTGCAGACCTACGACCTACCCCTGGCCGCCTTCCAGCAGGCCGAGCCTCGCTTCGACCCGGCTCGCCTGTCGGCCATTTGCTTTCACTTTGACGGACACGTCGCAGGCGCGGTCTACCTGGACGAGATTGGCTTCCGCCGGTCCCAGGCCAGCCCTTAGGCGGTCGTCACTCTGCTTCGAGGTGTCAATCAAAAGCGCAAAAACCACAAACCATAATGGAAAGGAACCTACAGTGAACCGCAACACCCTCATCCTCGCCATTCTCGCCTTCATCGTCGTGGCGCTGGCAACGCCATTCCAGGTGCTTGGCCTCCCCCTCGCTCCCATCGCCGCCCTAGTGATCGGGGCGTACGCCGGCTGGCGCACGGCGCGCTTCCATGTTGAAGGCGCGGCCAGTTGGGGGGCGAAGGCTGGGGCCATCGTCGGCATTGGCGCCTTGCTCGGCTCCATCGTAGTCCTGGTGGTCCTGGCGACGGCCCTGGGCAGCCAGACCGGCATCCAGGAGTACATCCGCGCCAGCGAGCCGCACCCGGAGGCGCGGATTCCAGTTGAGGCCATCGCCCCACTGGCCGCGGCGGGCGGCGCGCTGACCGGCCTGCTGCTGGGTCTGGGCGATCTCGTCCTGTCGGCCATCGGCGGACTGTTCGCGGCGGTGATCTACAACCGCCAGCATCCCGCCGGCGTGTAGTGCGACGACAGCCAACGGCCACCCGGTTTTGGGCCGGGTGGCCGTCTTTGTCTCTCACGACCTGACAGGTTTTCAAAACCTGTCAGGTCTGTTGTTAGGTCTTGACGCCGCCCGCCGCCAGCCCCTGGACCACAAAGCGCTGCGCCAGGTAGTACAGCACCATGACCGGGACAGCCGCCGCCACCGAGCCCGCCATGATGAGACCCCAGCGGAAGGTGTCGCCCGTGATCAGGTACTGCAACGCCACGGGCACCGTCCTCTTTTCGGGCGAGGTGATGAAGATGAGCGCGAGCAGTAGCTCGTTCCAGGCGCCGGTGAAGGTGAAGACGCTGACGGCGATGAGGCCGGGCGCGGACAGGGGCAGCAGGATGCGGAACATGGCCTGGAGGCGCGTCGCGCCGTCCACCATCGCCTGCTCCTCCATGTCGAGCGGGATGCTGCGGAAGTAGCCCATCAGCAGCCACGTACTCAGCGGGGCGGAGAAGGTCAGGTAGACGAAGATCAGGCCCTGGAGGCTGTTCGCCAGGCCGAGGCGGGCGATGATGACCGACAGCGGAATAAACAGCAGCGCCGACGGGGTCAGGTAGGAGAAGAGGATGAGGCGGCCAAAGCCGTCGCGGAAGCGATACCGCAGCCGCACCAGGCTGTAGGAGGCCAGGACACTGATGAAGACAGAGATGACCGTGGCGGCGCTGGCGACGAGCAGGCTATTGCCGATGCTCTGGAGGAAGTCTTGTTTGCCGAAAAGGTCTACATAATTCTGGGTGGTCGGGTTGGGCACGAGCAGCGACGGGACGCGGTAAATGTCGCGCGGCGTCTTGAGGGACACGGTAAACATGTAGTAGATGGGGAACAGAATGAACACGGCCAGGAGGACGAGCAAGCTGTAGTACAGGATTTTCTGGCCGAGCGTGAGCCGCGTCAGCATGGCTAGTCCTCCTTGAGCAGGTTGACGATGACGAAGGCGAGCATGGCGAAGACGGGCAGCATGGCGACCGAGACCGCCGACGCCTCGCCGATGCGCAGGCTCTGAAGGCCAAAGTACGACAGGACGGGGAAGGTCATCGTCGCGTCGGACGGACCGCCCTGCGTCAGCAGCCAGACGTTCTCGAAGCCGTTCGTCGTCCAGATGGTCGAGAGCAGGAAGACGACCAGGATCACGTGGCGGATGCTGGGGAGGGTGATGTGCTGGAAGCGCTGCCACGTGGTGGCCCCGTCAATGGCCGCCGCCTCGTAGAGTTCCTGGGGGATGTTCTGGAGCGCGGCCAGGAACGAGATGACCCAGAAGGGGAAACCGCGCCAGAACGTCGCCAGGATGACGCTGGGCATCGCTAACTCGCGGCTGAGGAAGTCAAGCTGGATGGGCACCCCCATCAGGTCCAGCATGACGTTGAACGCGCCGCCGTTGGGGGCGTACATCAGTTTCCAGGTGAGGTAGGCGACGAAGGCGGGCATGGCCCACGGCAGCAGCACCAGGCCGCGCCACATCTGTCGGCCCCGAATGGGCTGGTTGAGCAGCAGGGCGATGCCTAGCCCGAAGACGAGCTTGAGGCCCTGGACGCTCGCCACGAGGACGATGGTGTTCACAATCGTCTTCTGGAAGCTGGGCGTCTTCGCCAGATAGAGGTAGTTGCCCAGGCCGATGAACTTGCCCTGGCCGCCGACAACCTGGTCCGTGAAGCTGATCCAGATGGCGAAGAGGAAGGGGTAGAAGACGAGGGCCAGCAGGCAGAGGACGACGGGGGCGACGAGGGCGTAGCCGAGGATCGAGTTGCGCTGGCTGAGCGTCAGCCGCGAGTGGGCTTTCTGCTGCGCCAACGGCCGCGCTTGTTGAGCCATACCTATCTCCTGACGGAGGACGGACGACGAAGGACGAAAGCCCTCTGCCTCAAAGAGGTCTTCGTCCTCCGTCCTCCGTCTTTCGTCCTCGGTCCTACTTGTACTTGTCGTAGATTTGCTGGCAGGCCGTCTGCGTCTCCTTGATGGCGTCGTCAATGCTCTTCTTGTCAATGACGATCTTCTGCACCATCTTGGGGGTGAGGAAGTTGGTCTGGTACTCGGCAAAGGCCGCGTTGTTGACGTCGGGCCAGCCGGGCGGCGTGCCGTTCAGCGACAGGTCGAGGAGGCCCTTGTGGACTTCGCTGCTCTTGAAGACCGGGGCGTCCTTCTGGCTGTTCAGGACCGGGCCGTAGATGGCGTTCTGGAAGTAGTCGGCCATGAACTTGTCGTCGGCCAGGTACTGGAGCAGGTCCTTCGCCAGGTCCTTGTTCTTGCTCTTGGACCAGATGGAGCGGTAGTTGGGGCCTTGGGGCGAGACGAGCAGCTTCGGACCCTTGGGCAGCGCCGAGTACTTGGTGGCGGCCAGGAGTTCCTTGTCGTTCTGCTGGAGGTTGATGCTGACACTGCCCGTGTTGGCGATGAAGACCGCCTGGCCGGACTGGTAGGCGTTGTTGTCGCCCGCGCCGTCCCAGGTAGTCACGCCGGGCGGGAACGCGCCGGCCGCGTACAGGTCGCTGACCCACTTGAGCATGGCGCGCGTCTCAGGGCTGTCAATGGTGCATTTCTTGCCCGCGTCGTCGGCGATGCGGCCACCCCAGGCTTGCAGCCAGGTGGTGGTCAGGTTGGCGTCACCCACATTGGACAGGGCGAAACCCATGCCGTAGGTCTTCGGCGGCTTCTGCGCGGCGACCGCCTGCTGCCCGACTTCTTCCCAGGTCGTGGGCGCGGTCGTGAAGCCCGCCCCCTTGAGCAGGTCCTCGCGGCGGAACAGGACGTTGCCACCGATGCCGAAGGGAACACCGGGAATCTTGCCGCCAAAGTCCTTGGCGTCGGTGGACTTGTTGGCCGAGTCGAGCCAGCCGCCGTGCGCCTTGCCGATGGCGGCGTAGACATCGTCCACCGGCTCCAACTGGCCCTGCTGGCTGAGCAGGAGCATGAAGTCGCGGCCCAGGTCGAGGGCGTCGGGCATGTTGCCGGCCTGGATGGCCGCCGAGACGCGCTGGACCGTCTCGTTCTGGTTGATCATCACGACTTCCACGGGCACGCCGCGCGCCTGGCCCCACTCCTTGACCTTGGCGACGAGCATGTTGTTGGCCGCGTCGGAGAAAATCAGGCCGCCCCAGTAGGTGAAGGTGCCTTCGGCCTTGGGCAGGGCCTTGGCGGCGGCCGGGGCCTGGGTGGCGGCCGCGGGCGCCTGGGTCGCCGCCGCTTTAGCGGGGGCTTCGGTGGCCTTGGCGGCCGGGGCCTGGGTGGCGGCGGGGGCCGTG
>CAZFUK010000266.1:0-7277 GCA_964522005.1 uncultured Anaerolineales bacterium
ACTGGTGGACCTCGCCCAGTTCCATAAACGACTCGGCGTCGCCCTCGGTGCTCTTGTAGGCGACCGTGGCGCGCTGGTAGGCCTTCTCGGCAAAGTCGAACTGGCCAATGGCGCGCAGGATGTCGCCAATCAGGTTCTCGGCGCGGCCCAGACCCTCGTTATCCTTGGTCCCCTCATAGAGGTCGCGGGCGGCGTGGGACATGGAGATCGCTGCGTCAATCTCGCCCTTGTCAAACAGGTCCTTGGCCTTGTTGAACGTCGCCTCCGCTTTCACCCGCCGCTCATCCGTCGTCTTGTTAGGCTTGCGCCAGAACAACATAGCCCCTCCTGGCTGTATGCATCGAGAGCAGACCAGGCCTGCCCGGCCCGTGCAAACGGTCCAGCCACCTCGCCGTATGCTACGCATTGTAAACCCGTCACCGCCTGGCGTCAAGCCGGGGGTGGCATCCAAACCCCTCCCCCGTCCCCTCACCTAGTAAGGGAGGGGTGACCTGGCCCTGACTGGCTCCCCCTTCCTTGGCAGGGAAGGGGGCGGGGGGTTAGGTCCGGCGGCGGACCTACAGCGGCGCCTCGGCCAATCGCTTGACTTTCTCGCCCGTGTCCGCCCAGGTAATGCGGGACAGGCCTAGCTTCTGCCGCAGCGTGTCCGGCTCCATACCGTGCTTATAATCACGGACGGCTGAGGTCATGCGCAGGATTTCAAAGGAGACCTCGGGCAGGGCGGCGCGGGCGGCCAGGTCGGACAGGACATACTCCAGGTTGCGGGGGGTGCACTCGAACAGCTTGACCCGTGGCCCGTGCTGCTCGCGGTAGGGGCGGTAGACCTCGGCGAAGTCCGAGGGCAGGCGCAGCCGGCGCTCTTTGTGGTGGTGCTTGGGGTTGGCGTAGCGGATGGTGAGGGCGGGGCCGCCGGCCGCGTTGAGGTCCAGGTGGTCCAGGGCAATCGCCATGCACTCGCTCTTTTTGATCCCCGTCGTCAGCAGCAGCGTCACGAGGAGGTAGGGGCGGGCGTCGGGCTGGTCGGCCTGGTCCTTGAGGTCGCGGGCGACGCGCAGCAGCTTGTCCACCTGGTCATCGTAGAGGATGTCTGGCAGACGCGACGGCACCGGCTGGTGGACGAGGGCCGCGGCCGGGTCCGAGCGCAAGACCTCCAGGTCGGCCAGCCACTTGAAGAACACCTTGAGGGTGGTGATGCGGCGGGCGAGGGACTTGGCGTTGCAGGGCTGGTCGCGCTCCTGGCTCAACCAGTACAGGAAGTCGTTGAGCTTGGCGGTGGTCAACCGGCGCACGAGGACGCCGGGGCCGGCGTACTGGGCCAGCAGGTTCAGGTCGCTACGAAAGGCGCGTAGCGTGTGCAGGCTGAAGCCCTGGCGCAGCAGATAGGTCTGGAACGCGCTGGCGGCCGCCGCCAGGGACGAGTCGGAGGTCAGGCCGGGCAGGGGGGCGACTGGCTGACCTGTTTCAGCCGGTGGCGGCACAGGCGAGACGACGCCCTGGTCGGGGGGGCGGCCCGGCGCGGGAAACAGGGGCAGTTGCTGGACGCGAGGCATAGGCGCTCCAAAGACAGGCTCATAAGGCTACATCTAAACGCTTAAACGCTCAACGCTATATGTAGTAGAGGTCTGTATTCAGAGTACCACACCTAGGGGGTGTTGTCAAGAGGGGAGGGGGAACACGGGCGAGGCCACCTCGCCCCTACGCCCCCCCTTCCTTGGCAGGAAAGGGGGACGGGGGGTTAGGTCGAGGCGGCCGCATACCCCACGGCGTCGTCGAGCGTCATCGCCCGGCCGGCTGCCTCGGCCTCGGCAAAGGCGGCGGGGTCGAGGCGGGCGCGGGCGGGCGTGACCTGGTGGTCGTACTCGGCCCGGTCCGGCGGCCAGACGGGCAGCCCGTGGGCGTCGTGGAGGGCGAGGGCCGCGCCATAGAGCGTCGCCGCCCGAAGTGGCTCGCCCTGGGCGGCCGCGACCCCACCCAGGCCCGCCAGCGACTCGGCTACGCAGTAGACGTCGCCATTGGCGTGGCAGCGCGCCAGGCTGTCGGCATAGAGCCGCGCCGCTTCCGCCGTCTGGCCCTGCGCGAGACGAACGCGGGCCAGGTGCCGTAGGGCCTCAGTACTCGTCCACTCGTCGCCACGTTCCTGGCTGATGGAGAGGCTCTCGTGCAGGAGTTCGCCCGCGCGGTCGAGCCGGCCCTGGGCGTAGGCCACGTCGCCGAGGCGGATGTCCATGTAACCCATCCCCTGGCGGCTGCCGACTTGCTGGAGCAGGCGGAGGGCCTCCGTATAGTACTCCTCGGCGCGGGTCAGGTCGCCCTGGAGCAGGGCGAGACCGGCCAGCGCTTCGGTGGCGGACGACATGCTCAGGAGGTCGCCAAACTCGCGGGCAATCGCCAGAATCTCCTGCTGGCTGCGTTGCGCGGAGGGGTATTCACCGCGTAAGAGAGCGAGGCGCGCCAGGTGGCTGAGGGGGAGCATCTGGCCCCAGCGGTCGCCCAGCCGCCTGAGCAGCGCCAGGCTCTCCTCGGACAACCGCTGCGCCGCGTCCAGTTGGCCGCTCGTCACCGTCAGGTGCTCACCCAGGTGGGTGAGGGCCGTCGCCAAAGTCCAGGTATCGCCACGGCGGCGCGCCAGGGCGATGACTTCCTCGTAGGCCGCCCGCGCCACTGTGTAGCCCGCCCGCTCGAACTCGACGTCGCCCAGGAACAGCAGGGCCAGGGTGAGGAAACGCTCCTCCCCCAGTTGCCGCAGCAGGGCCACACTCTCGGTCAGGTCCGACAGGGCCGTGACGAAGTCGGCCTGCTTGGCGGCGAACGCGCCCACGCCGAACAGGGCCACGGCCCGCGCCAGGCTTGTCTCCGTTGGGCTTGTCTGGGCCAGGAAGCCCTCGAACCAGCGCCGCGCCTCGGCCAGGCTGCCCCGCATAAACCAGGCCGGGAACAGGAAGACGGCACAGTGCAGCCCCTGCTCCAGCGCGCCTGTTGCCTGCGCCCAGTCCATGAGCGCGCGGAAGTTGTCGGCCTCGGCATCCAGGCGCGCCAGCCAGGTCAACTGCCCCGGTCGGTGCAGCCCGGCCTGGGCCTCCTCGGCCAGGCGCAGGTAGAAGTCGGCGTGACGCTGCCGCACCTCCTCCGCCTCGCCACTCGCCGCCAACTGCTCCAGGCCGAACTCACGAATCGTGACCAGCATCCCAAAGCGCGGCTCGTCGGCCGCCTCCGCCGTCTCGATCCGCCGCACCAGGCTCTTGGCGACCAGCGACTCGACACCGTCCAGAATCGCATCCGGACGGAGGACGAAGGACGGACGACCCAGGACCAAAGGCGAAGGATCAAGGGGATTTGCCTGAGTAACTCCGTCTTTGGTTCCCCCTCTTCCTTCCTCCGTCCTCCGTCCTTCGTCGTCCGCGCACACCGCCTCAATCGCGTCGAGGGTGCAGCCGCCGGCGAAGACGGCGAGACGGCGGAAGAGGGTCTTGTCGGCCTCGTCGAGCAAGTGGTAGCTCCACTCAATGGCGTTGCGCAGGGTCTGCTGGCGGGCGGGCAGATCCCGGCTGCCCCCGGTCAGCAGGCGCAGGGGCGTCTGGCCCGCGCTCCCCGCCAGGCGGGCCAGGATGGCCTGGGGCGAGAGCAGCCGGATGCGCGCGGCGGCCAGTTCAATCGCCAGGGGCAGCCCGTCGAGGCGGTGGCAGATTTCGGCCACGGCGGGCGCGTTCTCGTTGGTGATGGCGAAGTCGGCTTTGGCCGCCGTGGCCCGCTCGATGAACAGGCGGACGGCTTCGTATTGCGTGATGCGTATTTCGTACTTCGTATCCCCTGTTTCGTCCGTCATCCGCCTGCCCCCGGCCGTGGGGGGGCGTCGGTCGTCCGTGGTCGGCGGCAGGGCGAGGGGCGGCACGTCGAAGTCATACTCGCCGCTGACGCGCAGCACGACCCGGCTGGTGACCAGGGCTTTGAGGCGCGGGGCGGCGGCCAGCACCTCGGCCACCAGGGGCGCGGCCTCGACCACCTGCTCAAAGTTGTCCAGGAGCAGGAGGAGCTGCTTGTCGCGCAGGTAGTCCTTGAGGCTGTCCAGGGGCGGCCGGCCGGTCTGCTCGCGGATGTTGAGCGTCTGGGCAAGGGTGTGCCCGACCAGCGCGGGGTCGGTCACGGACGCCAGGGCGACAAAGACCACACCGTCGGCGAAGTCGTCCAGGATATCGGCGGCCACCTGCAACCCCAGGCGCGTCTTGCCCGTCCCGCCCGGGCCGGTGAGCGTGACCAGGCGCACTTCGGGACGGCGCAGCAGCGCCGCGACCTGCCGCGTCTCGGCCTCGCGGCCAATCAGGGGCGTGGGCTGGACGGGCAGGTTGTGGGGCCGCCGGTCGAGGGTGTGCAAGGGGCCGAAGTCGGCGGGCAGGTCGGGCGTGACGACCTGGTAGACGCGTTCCGGCCGCGCCAGGTCCTTGAGGCGGTGTTCGCCCAGGTCGCGCAGTTCCACGTCGGGCGGCAGATGGTCGCGCACCAGTTCATACGTCACCTGGGACAGGAGGGTCTGACCACCATTGCCCGCAGAGAGGAGCCGCGCCACGCGCGTCAGGGTTGGGCCGAAGTAGTCGCCTTCGCGCTCATCGGCCGTGCCGGTGTGAAGCGCCATGCGGACGCGCAACGGGTCCAGCCCCTGCCAGTGTTCCGCGAAGAGCGCACGCTGCGCCCACAGCGCGGCCTGGAGGGCATCGGGCGCGGTCGGGAAGGCGCCGTAGAAGGCATCTCCCACCGTCTTGAAGACGAAGCCACCCGGATCCTCGATGGCCTGGCGCAGCAGGGCATCGTGGCGGGCGAGCGCCGTCTTCATGGCCGCTGGCTGCTCCCGCCAGCGTTGGCTGCTGCCCTCAATATCAGTAAACAGGAAGGTAATCGTGCCGCCTGGACGCTCGGCCATTACCCCCCTCCTTCCTAGGCTGCCTACCCGGCCAACGGCCGTTTACCAGACCCTCATCTGGGCGAACGCCTCGGCGTAGGTCGCGCCGATTCTGGCCCCCACCTCGCGCCCCCAGCCGCCGAGCCACTCCAGGGCGCGCTCCGGCTCGGGAAACTGCGACTTGTGCAGCAGGACGGCGCGCATCTTCTGGTCCCAATAGGGCGTAATGTCCACGACCAGGTCGGCCCGCTCGCTGCCGCCAAACAGGTGGACCTGCTTGATCTGGGAGGTCTGGACGCCGTGGTGGAGTTGCTCCGGCCGATAGAAGGGCATCTTGGACGGCATGTAGGCGTCAATGGCCGCCCGGCCGGCCGCGATATGGTCCGGGTGGGCCTGGCCGTGCCACCACGGGTCAAAGGTGAACAGCGTATCGGCCTGGAATTCGCGGTAACAGCGGGCGATCTCGGCGCGCAGTTCCAGGTCGGGCACTAGTTCGCCGTCGGGCCGGTTCAGGAACTCCACCGCGTGGCAGCCCAGTTCCGCCGCCGCCGCCCGCGTCTCCCCTTGACGCAGCGCCGACAGGCTGGCGCGGGTCATGTCGGGCGGCGGGGCGCTCGCGCCAATGTCGCCGTTGGTACACATCACCTCCATCACCTGGACCCCGCGCCCCGTCAGTAGCGCCACCGTCCCGCCCAGCACTGTCTCCATATCGTCGGGATGGGCGACGACCACAATCGCCCGCTTGACCGTCTCGAACATAGGGCCTCCCCTGCCTGGCACTGTCATTGCCCCCAATCATAGCACACATGGCGCAAATCGGAGCATGAAGGGCCTTCACTGTAACCCTTCGGCCTTGCTAAACGTACAATTAGTGACTACAATTCTTTGCCGCCCGTTGCACCCCGTCGTGCCCCGCAGACTCTACCCCAATCCCCAACTTATGCCTTAATAGGAGAAACTATGCTGCGACGCACCGCGGCGACCTTTATCGCCGCGACCCTCCTGTGCTGCCTGGCAGCGGGCTTGCTCCTGACGACAGCTACAGCCGCTCCGGCGACGAGTCGATCAGCCCGTCCGGGTGACCAACCCAATGAAACAGTCACTGCCTCGCCCACTGCCCCATCTTCGACCAATATCACCCTCACCGGTATCGTCTACGACTTGAGCATTGGCCCCAGCGCCGTCATTTCCGGCGCCGAAATCTCCGTCCTTGTCTGCCAGCCGCGCCGCTTCTCCACCGAGACCGGCCCGGACGGCTACTACAGCCTGTTCCTGCCGGGGCAGTACCTCGCGGGCTGCGACCGCGTGCTGCTCGAAGTCTACGCGCCGGGCTACGGGTTCCTGGTCCAGCCCATCTCGATTGCCGAGCTGCGCCTCAACCCGACCACCAACATCCCGCTTGTACCGTCGGCCACCGTGACCCCGACGGCGTCCACCACGGCGACCACTTTGCCCGCCACCGGTACGACAACGGCGACGCCCCCCCTGGCTGAGACCGGCACGACGACCGCGACGCCCGTCCTGGCCGAGACCGGCACGACGACGCCCACCGCCCCGGCCGCCACCGGCACCCCTACGGCTGAGATGACCATCGTAGCCGAGACGGGTACGCCCACGGCGACGACGGCGGCCGTGGTGACAGGCACCGGCACCGCCACGGCCGTGGCCGCCGAGACCGGCACGCCGACGGCGACCCTCGTTGTGGCCGAGACGGGCACGCCCACCCCCGCCGCCACCGGCACCGGCACCGCGACCGTCCTGCCCGTCAGCACCGGCACGCCCACGGCGACCCCCATGGTCACGGGCACGGCCACGGTGTCCCATCCGACCTTGCTGACCTTCAAGCAGGCGCGGCCTGACCCGATTGAGCCAGGGCAAGTGGTTACCTTTACCATTGGCCTGGTCAACGACATGATTGACACCCTGGACCCGGGCGCATCGGTCACGGTCTACGACCCGGTGCCCATGAGCCTGACTGTCCTCAGCGACACCCTGACCTCGGGCGCGGTGTACAACCCGCAGACCAACGCGGTGACGTGGCAGGGCAGCGTGCCCCAGGGCCTGCCGGCCAGCGTCAGCTTCCAGGCGCGCGCCGCGCTGGACGCCTCGGGCGTGGTCACCAACACAGCCATCATCACCGACGCCCTCGGCACGGTCTACCAGCGTTCCGCTCCCGTCATCATTGGGACGAGCACGGCAGCCACCGTCACCCCGACGGCCCACGCCACGGGCACCGGCACCCCGACCCCCGCCGTGACGGGCACAGGGACACCGGAAACGACTGGGACGCCTACCGTCCAGGTCACGGGTACTGGCACACCTGAGACGACCGGGACGCCTACCGTCCAGGTCACGGGTACTGGCACACCTGAGACGACCGGGACGC
>CAZFUK010000267.1:0-7276 GCA_964522005.1 uncultured Anaerolineales bacterium
GGCCTGAGCCTGGTCTACTACGCCGTCCTCGCACCGCTGGAGTTCGCCCGCGTCGAAGCCGGCCTCGCCAACCGCGACGTCGCGCTCTACATCGCCTTCCTCCAGGCCGTCTTTATCCTCGTCTCGTTCGCCGTCGGCGTCCTGGTCTTCTGGCGGCGGTCCGACGACCGTGTGGCCCTACTCGCGGCGTGCATGCTCGTCACCTTCGGGACCATCAGCTTCTCGGACAGCGTGCGGACCTTGCCGCCGACGGCCTGGCGCTGGCCCCTAGTGACGGCCTACTTCATCGGCGACACGCTGAGCTACCTGTTCTTTTACCTGTTCCCGGATGGCCGCTTCGTCCCGCGTTGGACGCGCTGGCTGGCTGTCCTGCTCGTGGGCGTGGAAGTCGTGAGCCGCTTCTTCCCCGACCTGCCGCGCCAGATGGGCGCGTGGGTCAGTACGCTCTTATTCGTCCTCACCGGCCTCCTGCTGCTGAGCATCCTGGTCGCCCAGGTCTACCGCTATCGCTACGTCTCCGGCCCGGTCCAGCGGCAGCAGACCAAGTGGGTCGTGCTGGGCGTCAGTCTGGCCGTCCTCGGCTCGCCCGGCGTGACCCTGACCCTGTTCCTGCTCGGCTACACCAGCCTGGGGCAGATGAGCCGCCCCCTGCTACTGGCCGTCATCACCGTCATCTACGGCTCGCTCCTGTTCATCCCGCTGTCCATCGGCGTGGCGGTCCTGCGCTATCGGCTGTGGGACATCAACACTGTCCTCCACCGCACCCTGGTCTACTCGGCGCTCACGGCGTGTATTGTCCTCATCTACGCCCTGGTGGTTGGCGCGTTGGGCGCGCTGTTCCAGGTATGGAGCGGTCCGCTGGTGTCGCTGGTCGCCACGGCGCTGGCCGCCGTCCTGTTCCAGCCCTTGCGCGAGCGCGTCCAGGGCGGCGTCAGCCGCCTGCTCTACGGCCAGCGCGACGACCCCTATGCCGCCCTGTCGCACCTGGGGCAGCGCCTCGAAACCGCCCTTGCCCCCGAAGCCGTCCTGCCCTCCATTGTCGAAACCGTGGCCCAGGCGCTCAAAGCCCCCTACGTGGCCCTGGAATGGAGCGCTGCCGATGGACAGGTCGCCGCGCAGTATCCCCCCACCGCCGTCCGAGAGTCCGAGGCGGAGGACCTGGTGTTGCCCCTGACCTACCAGCACGAGACGGTCGGGCGCCTCCGCCTCGCGCCGCGCGCGCCCGGCGAGGCGTACACCCCCGCCGACCACCGCTTGCTGGCCGACCTGGCGCGTCAGGCCGGCGTCGCCGTCCATGCCGTGCGGCTGACCGAGAACCTGCGCCAGGCCACCCAGGACCTGCAACGCTCGCGCGAGGGGCTGGTCCTGGCGCGGGAGGAGGAGCGCCGCCGTCTGCGCCGCGACCTGCACGACGGTCTGGGGCCGACGCTGGCCGCCCTGGCCCTGTCGGCCAGCCAGGTGGCCGACCTGGTCGCCACCGACCCCGCCACCGCGACGACGCTCGCCCGCGAACTCCAGCGCACCATCCGCGCCACGGTCCAGGACGTGCGCCGCCTCGTCCACGACCTGCGCCCGCCTGCCCTGGATGAGTTGGGGCTGGTGGGGGCGGTCCAGGCATTGGCCGCCACCTTCCAGCGCCACCTGCTGATTACCGTCCAGGCCCCGCCGTCCCTGCCGCCGCTGCCCGCCGCCGTCGAGGTCGCCGCCTACCGCATCGTCCAGGAGGCGCTGACCAACGTGGTGCGCCACGCCCAGGCGACGACCTGCCGCGTCAGCCTGAGCCTGGACGCCGACCCCCAGGCCCCTGGCGCCCTCTGCCTGGACATCGTGGACGACGGCATCGGCCTGCCCGACGGCCACCCGGTCGGCGTCGGTCTGCTGTCCATGCGCGAGCGCGCCGAGGAACTCGGTGGCGCCTGCGCCGTCGAGCGGGGAGCCGAGGGCGGCGCCACCGTCCGCGCCCGCCTGCCACTGGCATGACGGAAGGCGGAAGGCAGTAGGCAGTAGGCGGAAGGCGATAGGCAGAAGGCAGTAGGCGGTCAGACGACGAAATACGAAATACGCATCACGCATCACGCATCACGCACCACCCACAGGAGTTCTGAAGTATGCCCCCCCTGCGTATCCTGCTCGCCGACGACCACCCTCTGTTTCGCCACGGCCTGGCCGCCCTGCTCAAGGGGACGCCAGACCTGGCGGTGGTAGGCGAGGCCACGACGGGCGACGAGGCGGTGGCCCTGGCCGGCAGCCTCCAGCCCGACCTCGTCCTGATGGATATTCGCATGCCGGGCGTCAACGGAATCGAGGCCACGCGGCGTATCCTGGCCGCCCGCCCGGCCACCCGCGTCCTGGTCGTCACCATGTTCGAGGACGACGCCTCGGTGTTCACCGCGATGCGGGCCGGGGCGCGGGGCTACATCCTCAAGGACGCCGACAAGGACGAGATGCTGCGCGCCATTCGCGCCGTCGGCAGCGGCGAGGCGATCTTTAGCCCGGCCATCGCCACGCGCATGATCGAGTTCTTCGCCGCGCCGCGCCCGGCCGCCGGCGAGGCGTTCCCCGACCTGACCGAGCGCGAGCGCGAGATTCTGGACCTGATGGCGCAGGGTCTCAACAACGTCGAAATCGCCCAGCGCCTCGTGCTGAGCCACGCCACGGTGCGCAACTACGTGTCCTCGATTTTCAGCAAGCTCCAGGTGGCCGACCGCGCCCAGGCCATCGTCCGCGCCCGCGAAGCGGGCCTGGGGCATGATAAGGGACGGTAGTGGATCACCCCCCCCCCCCCCCCACCCCCAAAATGGGGTGGGTGGCGCGGGGGGCGTCACCCCTCCCCCACCCCCTCCCCTAAAAAGGGAGGGGTGACGCGGGCGGAGTGACCTCGCCCCTACGCCCCGCCTTCCTTCGCAGGGAAGCGAGGTAGCCCCATTCCGGCCCCCCCCTTCCTTCGCAGGGAGGGGAGTTAGCGCCATTCCGCCCCCCCCTTCCTTCGCAGGGAAGGGGGTTGGGGGGTTAGGTCGAGTCCCGCATCTCTCTGACACCGCCGCGAGTCCCTCCGCAGTTGCATTTCCCGTCTGGATGAGGCTAAAATGGGTGTAATCATGGATCCTGAGCTAGACGACGACTACCGCAGGGTGGCGGAGGACGCGGAGCGCGAGGTCGAGGCGCTGGAGTAGACCGAGGCGCTCATAAGAGACGTGGCGGATGCCGCCTAGAACAGTGATTGGATGCGTCGAGCTAAGAGTCTATCCCTATTCGCCCTTATGGCCGCGACGTTGTCCTTCATCCTTGCCCCTGCCTCATCCACGGCCGGCCCACGGTCCACGCCCCACCACTCACAACCCACCATGACTTACCACGAACGCGCCGACCAGGCCCTCCAGGCCCACCTGCTCGCCTTCTGGCGCGGCGATGAGCAATACATGCGCGCCGCCCTGCCCGACAGCGGCGACCTGACGGGCTACTGGTCCTACGCCCAGGCGCTGCACCTGCTCGCCGACAACGTCGCCCGCACGGGCGGCGCGCACTACCGGGGCCTGCTGCAGAGCCTGTTCCTGGGGCAGGAGGCGCGGGGCTGGCCGCGCCCCTACTACGACGATGAGAGCTGGATGGCCCTGGCCCTGCTCCGCGCCTACGACGTGGTCCATGACAGCCGCTACCTGGCCGAGGCGATCTACCTGTTCAACCACATCCGCTTGCAGTGGGACACCACGTGCTGCGGCGACCGGCCGGGCGGGGTCTGGTGGGACTTCTCCCACTCGCAGAAGGCGACGGCCTCCAACGCCGGCCCGGCCCTGCTCGGCGCCCAGATCTACCAGCGCACCGGCGACAGCGAGGCGCTCGCCTTCGCCCGCCAGGTCTACGCCTACTGGCTGGCGACGATGGTGGACCCCGTCACCTACCACGTGCTGGACCACATCACGCCCGAAGGGACGCGGGTGGACTGGCAGTTCACCTACAACGAAGGGCTGATGATCGGCGCAGCGGTTGAACTCTACCAGGCCACCGGCGACGAGGTCTATCTGGAACAGGCCCACCGCTTCGCCCGCTACCTGGTGGTCTACGAGACGGTCCCCACCGCCTATGGCCCCGTCCTGTCCGACGGCTCGAACAGCGACTGCCAGGGCGACTGCCAGCAGTTCAAAGGCGTCGCCTACCGCTACCTGGCCCAGTTGTACCGCCTCGACCCGAGCCATGCCGAGTACTACGCCGTCCTGCGGGCCAGCGCCGAAGCGGTCTGGAACCTGGCCCGCCACGAGGCCACGACCACCTTCGCCACCGACTGGGCCGGCCCCCCGCTCCCCACCGCCAACCACTACCGCAACAGCTCCGCTGTCACCGCCCTGACCCTCTTTGCTGACCTCGCAGGGCCGTATCCCATCTGCGCCGACTGCCCACCCCGCCGCTATGAGGCCGAGGACGCCACCCTCGTGCGGGTGGGCCTCGAAGCGGCTTACCCAGGCTTCACCGGCTGGGGCTACGTCGCCGGCTGGGCGGCGGACGGCCAGGCGGTGGAGTTCCACGTCACGCTGCCCGACGACGGCGTCTATCACCTGACCTTCCGCTACGCGACCGGGGCTGGTGAGGCGCGGCGGCTGCTCCGCATTGACGGCTACGACAGCGCGCCCGGCTTTACCTTCGCCGACACCGGCGCCTGGGACCAGTACGCCGACCAGCGCATAACAGGCTACTTCACCGCCGGCCCCCACACCATCAGCCTCGTCTTCGACAACGCCAGCGGCAGCACCAACTACCTCAACCTGGACAGCCTGACGATCACCGACAACCGCGTCTTCCTGCCCCTGCTCCTCAACAACACGCAACTATCAACACCGAGGACCACCAAGTGATGGAGGCTCAGGATGAGTGAGTATCAGAATGGCTCCAAGGAATATCTCAAACAGTTCAAGTGGCAACGGCTGGCAGAGGAATGTGCCAAGCTGGACCCGGAAGCGGAGAAAGCCCTGGCCGAGGAAGGCATGGCCGTGGTGCTTGAGGCATGGCCTGAGTATTGAGGGTGACGTCAACTCTGTCTGGGACACGGACGACCACAGACAAACACGGATAAAGCAACTATCTGTGTTCGTCCGTGGTCGTCCGCGTCCAAATCAAGACGGCTCGCTTACGCCTTCAGGACCAGCGCGCCGACCTGGGCGTCGGCGATGCGCTGGTTGAGCGCGGGCAGCTCGGTCTGGACGAGCTGGTTGAACTCCTGGATGACCGGGTCAATCTCGCTCGTGAAGTGGTCCAGCGCCTCGTAGGTCTGGTCGGTGGGTCGGTAGTCGCCCATCCCAACGACGTTGCGCAGCTCAGTCAACTGCTGGAACAGGCGCACGCCCTGGTTGTAGTACGCCCACGGCGCCTTGATGTCTGGCACGAGCAGCTTCTTCTCGATCTCCAGCACCCTGTCCTTGAGCGCCGTCGCTGCCTCGGCGATGCCCGCCCCGTCGCCCACGGTCTTGCCGCGCTTGCTCCAGCCGTCAAGCTGGGCGCGCAGGTCGCGCATGCGGTTGAGCGCCTGGACCGTCTCCTCGATCTTGGCGTAAATGCGGCGCTGGAGGTTGTACTGCGCCTGCAAGTCCTCGTCGCTGGCGGGCGCGTTCGGCTCCTTGACGATGGTGAACGTCTGTGTCTGGCTCTGGTCGCCCACCGTCAGCGTCACCGAGTACGTGCCGGGCGCGACAAACGGTCCCTCGATGGTGTTCTCGGCCATCAGGTCGCTGCCCTCGAGCTTCGTCACCGGCCCATGCCGCATGTCCCACGCGAAGCGGTTCCAACCAGCGTTGGCGGGCGCGCGCAGGTCCTTGTTCGTCTCCTCGGGTCGGGGGGCGCCGGCCTCCCCGCCCTCGACCGTCGGCGACACGTCGGGCGCGTCCTCGGCCAGCCTGGCCTTCTTGCGCTCGTCGGCGGTCAGGCTCCTCAGCTCGCGCACTGTCTGGCCCGCCGCATCCTTGATCGTCAGCTTGAGCGGCTGCGCCGGGCGGTCCTTGAGGAAGTAGGTCACGACCACGCCGCGCGGCGGGTTCTCGCCCGCGTCGAGGAACTTGCGGCGCGCCGCGCCTTCCGGCGTCTTCTCCACGGTGAACGCCGCGCCCATGCCGCCCAGGTAGTTCTTGCCGGGGTTCGCGCCGCTCCAGTCAATGCCCGGCAGGACGCGCACCGTCGTGCGGGGCGGGAACAGGTGGACGGCCCCAGCGGTCACGCCGTCGTTCATCTGGCGCAGCGGGGTGAGGTCGTCCAGAATCCAGAACGAGCGCCCGTGCGTCGCGGCGATGAGGTCGCCGTCCTTGATGAGCAGGTCGTGGACCGGGCAGACCGGCAGGTTGAGCATGAACCGCGTCCAGGACGCGCCGTCGTCGAACGAGAGGTACAGCCCCGTCTCGGTGCCCGCGAAGAGCAAGCCGCGCCGCTCCGGGTTGGCCCGAATCACGCGGGTGAAGTCGTTGTCGGGGATGCCGTCGTCAATGCGCGTCCAGTTCTGGCCGTAGTCGGTGGTCTTGTAGAGGTACGGGCGGTAGTCGTCCAGCTTGTAGCGCGTGCCCGCGACATAGGCCGTGCCCGGGTCGAAGGGCGACGGCTCGATGCACGAGATCATCGTCCAGTCGAGCATGTCGCGCGGCGTGACGTTGGCCCAATTCTGGCCGCCATCACGGGTGATATGGATCAGGCCGTCGTCCGAGCCGGCCCACAGCGTGCCCGGCGCGTGGGGCGACTCGGCCAGGCTGAACACCGTGGCGTAGGTCTCCGCGCCGATGGAGTCGCGGTTGACCGGGCCGCCCGTCGGCTTGAGCGTCTGCGGGTCGTGGCGCGTCAGGTCGGAGCTGATGGCCTGCCAGCTCTGGCCCTCATTGACCGACTTAAACACCAGGTTGCCGCCGATGTAGAGCGTGTTCGGGTCGTGGGGCGAGATGACAATGGGGTAGGTCCAGGCGAAGCGGTAGCGGTCCTCCTCGGCGCCATAGCCGCCCATCGTCTCCGGCCACGTCGTGATGAGGCGAATCTGGCGCGTGCGGTGGTCGTAGCGCTGGAGGCAGTTGCCGCCGCCCGGCGACGAGCCAACCGCGCCGACGTAGACAATGTTGTAGTCGTCGGGCCGCACGGCGATGTAGCCGCTCTCGCCCGTGCCCGCCACGTAAACGTCATTGTTGGAGATGGCCCCGCTGATGGTGCGGCTGGGCACGGCGATGCTGGTGTTGTCCTGCTGCGTGCCGTAGACGTAGTACGGCGTACGGTTGTCGGCGGCGACGTGGTAGAACTGGGCCGTCGGCTGGTTGTAGAT
>CAZFUK010000268.1:0-7242 GCA_964522005.1 uncultured Anaerolineales bacterium
GGCGACCCCTGTGTGGACGTGGGGGCGCACATTGGCTACGTCGCGCTGGTCGCCGCCAAGCACGGCGCGCGAGTGCTAGCCGTGGAACCGGGGCCGACGACGTATCGCCGGCTGGAGCGCAACCTCACCCTCAACCCACGCCTCGCGCCCCGCGTCGTCAGCCTGCCCATCGCCCTGGCCGACCACGCGGGCACCATGACCCTGCTCGACTCCGAGCGCCAGCCCAACCGCGCCTCGTTCGCCTACCGGCCGCTGGACGCGCGCGAGGTCCAGGTCGAGGTGCGCACACTGGACGCCGTTGTCGCCGAGCACCTGGACCGAGTCGGCTTCGTCAAGATTGATGTCGAAGGGGCCGAGTTGGATGTCCTGCGGGGTGGTGAGGCGACGCTCAGCCGCGACCGTCCGCTGGTCCTATGCGAACTCAACGAGGACCTGCAAGCGGCGATGGGACGCACCTGCCGCGACATCATCGGTTTCTTCGAGGCGCTCGGCTACGTGGGCCGCGAGGTCGAAGCGCCCGCGCAGGAGCAAGGCGTGCTGACCCTGACACCCACGCGCCCCGGCCCCTACCCCCCCGACTCATACCGCAACGCCCTGATCATGCCCGCCGACCGGTTGGCGGAGGTGGAAGCCCGGCTGAGCGGCCCCAGGTCCTAGAACAGCCCCCGCATGGCCGCGCCGTTCTGCTTAAACCAGTCGTAGAGGATGAACAGGTCGGTGCCGATGCAGAAGTGGCGCACGCCGAGGTCCAGGTAGGGCTGGGCATGGTCCGGCGTCCCAATCTCGATGCGCGGCGGCACCCCGTGCGCCAGGCAGGCCGCGATGACGCCGCGCTCCACCTCGCGCACCTCCGGGCTGTACCACGCCCCCGCCCGCCCGATGCTCATGCTGTAGTCGGCCGGCCCCCACTGCACCATGTCCACGCCCGGCACGGCCAGAATCGCCTCCAACTCCTCCACCGCCGTCCGCTTCTCAATCATCAGCGCCACCACGACATCGTTGAGCGCCTGGACATAGTCCGGCGTGCCGCCGTAGGTCATGTAGGCGAAGCGGCGGGCGGCCACGCCGTGGTTGCCCCCGTCCTCGGGCGTCTCCGGGCGGACGGCGGCGACACAGGCCCGCGCGTCGTCGGCCGAGCGCACGTCGGCGAACAGGACGCTCTGGAAGCCGGCGCCAATGGCGCGCTGGGCCAGGAAGCGGCGCGGCTCCTGGTCCACCTTGATCATGCACGCCAGGTCGAACAGTTCGACGGCGCGGCAGAAGTTGTCCAGGGCGTAGAGGTCGAAGGGGGCGTACTCGGCGACAAACTCGACGTAGTCGAACATCCCGCTGTGGCCGACGGCTTCGACCACGGCGGGCCAACTGGAATGCAGGTGGGTGCCGAGCGTCGGCTGGCCGGCGCGCAGCTTCTCGCGGAACAGGTTACGGCGCATAAGGGTCTCCTGGTGGGCGGTAGGTGGACGGATGGCAGAGGATTATAGCACGGGCGCGCCAGCGGCGGAAGATAAGGGCGTACTTTCGGGTCCCGGTCTATTCCATGCTATACTAAGAGCGCTATTCTAAACATGGCATCTGGCTTGGAGCCACGCCGACGAATAACGCGCGGCTCCCTTTAGCCGAGGAGATGAAGGATGACGGTTAAAATTACCCAGGGCAAGTTCAACGGGATCCAGGCGTGCGCCGACGAGCGCGGCGTCATTGCGGCGGCGGCCATGGACCAGCGCGGCTCGCTCCAGAAGGCGATTGCTAAAGCGCGCGGGGGCGACGCCTCGACCGAGGACCTGACCCAGTTCAAGGTCGCCGTGACCCAGGTGCTGACCCAGCACTCCACGGCGATTCTTATGGACCCCGAATACGGCCTGCCCGCGCTCAAGGCCAAGGCGCCGGACGCGGGTGTCCTCCTGGCCTACGAGAAGACGGGCTACGACGCCAACGTGCGCGGCCGCCTGCCCGACCTGCTGCCGGAGTGGAGCGTGCGCCGCCTGGTCGAGGTGGGGGCCGACGCCATCAAGATTCTGCTGTACTACAATCCGGCCGACGACGCCAGCATCAACAGCATCAAGCACGCCTTCATCGAGCGGGTGGGCGCGGAGTGCGCCGCGCTGGACGCGCCGTTTTTCCTGGAACCCATCTACTACGACGACGACATCGCCGACGACTTTGAACTGGCGAAGCGCAAGCCGGGCATGGTGACACGCTACATGCAGGAGTTCTCGCAGCCGCGCTACGGCGTGGATGTCCTCAAGGTCGAGGTGCCGGTCAATGTGAAGTACGTCGAGGGCACGCGGGCCTACGCCGGCAAGACGGCCTACACGCGTCAGGAGGCCATGACCCACTTCCGTGAGGCGGCCAGCGCCGCCCTCAAGCCGTTCATCTACCTGAGCGCGGGCGTCAGCGACGAGGTGTTCCGCGAGACGCTGGAGATGGCCGCCGAGGCCGGCACGAGCTTCTCCGGCGTGCTGTGCGGCCGCGCCACCTGGCAGGAAGGCATCCCGGTCTACGCCAAGCAGGGCTACACCGCCCTGGTGGACTGGCTGGAGGACCGGGGCGTCAAGAACATCACGCTGCTCAACGAGGTCCTGGCGCGTGGCGCCAAGCCGTGGTGGACGGTCTACGGCGGCAAAGACCAGATTGAGGTCGTGAAGAGTGATGCGTGAGGCGTGGAGTGTGGAGTGTGGAGCGTAGAGCGTGGAGTGTGGAGCGTGAAGTGTAGTGCGTAAAGCGGGTTAGATGGAACGGATTCTCATTCTGCATGCGTCGGTGGGAACGGGTCATAAGAGCGCGGCCAACGCGCTGCGGGAAGCCTTCGCGCAGAACCCGCAGCGCGTGGTCCGCGTGGAGGATACGCTCGACTACTCGACGCCGGTCTTCCGCGAAGCCTACGCCCGCTCCTACCTCCAGTTGAGCGAAAAGGCGCCCAGCCTGTGGCGGATGTTCTACGAGACCTTCGACACGCCCGACGCCGACACGGCGCTCACCGCTAACCGGCTGCGCGGGCTGGTCGAGCGCCCCCTGGTCTCCAAGCTGCTCAACATGGTGGCCCACTTCCGCCCCAGCGCGATTCTCTGCACCCACTTCCTGCCCGTCGAAATCCTGGAGCGGCTGAAGCGCGAGGGGCAGTTGCGCGCGCCCCTGTTCTGCGTCGTCACCGACTTCGTCGCCCAGAGTACCTGGATCAACTCGGCCGTGGACTGCTACTTCCTGGCGAGCGAGATGACGCGGCTGGAGATGACGGCGCGGGGTGTGCCGCCGCCCCTGCTGCGTGTCAGCGGCATCCCCGTCAAGCTCGAAATCAGCCAGCCCAAACCCATGGCCGAGATGCGCGCCCGCCACGGTCTGCCCCCGGATCAGCCCGTACTGACGGTGTTCGGCGGCGGACTGGACCCGGGCCGCGTGCGGTTGATGGTCAAACGGCTGCTAGAGAGTGACCTGGCGGGCGAGATGGTGGTCGTGGCCGGGCGGAGCGAGACGCTGATGAGCGCCTTGGCCGCCCTGGGCGACGGCCCCACGCTCCGCCTGCGCAAGCTGGGCTACGTCTCATATGTGGATGATCTCGTCGCCGCCAGTGACCTGGTGATTACCAAGTCGGGCGGGTTGATTGTCAGCGAAATCCTGGCGCGCGGCACGCCCATGCTCATCATTGACCCCATCCCCGGCCAGGAGGAGTGGAACGCGGACTTTGTGGCGGGTGTAGGGGCGGCCGTCCAGTTGCGCAACCCCGAAACCGTGCCCACCGCCACGCTCGACCTGTTCGCCCAGCCCGACCGCCTGGCCCTGATGCGCGTCTGCGCCCAGCGGGCCGGCCGCCCCCACGCCGCCCTCGACATCGCCCAGCAGGTGCTGGACGATCTGAGGAGGGGGAGATACACGTAGGGAATACCTCATGCGTCATGCGTCATGCGTATTCCCTATTCCCTCATCAGTTCCAGCAGTAGGTCGGCCGCAATATTCCCCCCTGTTAAAATGACCACCACCGGCCCCTGGACACGCACTGCCCCATCCAACAGCGCGGCGATGGGCAGGGCGGCCGAGCCTTCAATCAGCCAGCCCTCCTCGCGCACCGTCCACGCCAGGGCGCGGCGCAGGCTGGCCTCGGGCACGTCCACCACCTGGTCAATCCAGCCCGCGCGGGCCACCGCCACCACGGCGTGCCCCACGCCCCCCGCGACCCCATCGGCGATGGTCGGCTCGGCCGGGTAGTCCTCGTAGACCGTGCCGTCGGCTAGCGAGCGGCTCAGCGAGGGCGAGGCTTCGGGCTGCACCCCGATCAACTGCACCTCGGGGCGCAGGGCTTTGAGGACGACGGCCATGCCGCTGATGAGGCCGCCGCCGCCCACCGGCACAATGACCGCGCCCAGGTCGGGGCGTTGGGCCAGCAGTTCCAGGGCCAGCGTGCCCTGCCCCGCCATAATGACCGGGTCGGCGTAGGCGTGGACATAGGGCAGGCCCGTCTGGCGGGCGAACTCGTCGGCGGCGTGGTGCGCCTCGTCGTAGGCGCCGGGCACGAGGTGGACCGCCGCGCCCAGGCGGCGGATACGCGCGACCTTGGCCGGGCTGCTCTGGTCGCCCAGGAAGATGTGGGCCGTGGTGTCGACCAGGCGGGCGGCGTAGGCCACGCCGAGGCCGTGGTTGCCCGCCGAGGCGGTGACAACACCCTGGGGGCGCAGCGCCGGGTCAAGCCCCAGCAGGGCGTGCAGCGCGCCGCGCGCTTTGAACGAGCCGGTCGGCTGGACCGTCTCCAGCTTGGCCCACACGGGGTGGCCGACCTGGGCGGTCAGGCTGGTCGCTTCGAGGAGCGGCGTCGGCGGCAGGTAGGGCCGCAGCCGCGCCTGGGCGACGTAGATGTCGGGTAGCGCTAGGGGAATGATGGGCATAATCTGCCTCAGTTCGTTCGGGATGGCGGTCGCCCTCAGTATGACACCAAATGGCTGTGAAGACAAGCCCTACACCTCCCCAGTGGTAGTGACTCATTCACCTTTGAGGGTGACTCCACTACCCACCTCCACCCCCACCGGGCGTATACTCTATGGACGAACCCATCCGAAGGACACCCCCATGACCTCACGCTGGACCTATGGCCTCGCCGGTCTCGTCGCGCTCGTCCCGCTCATCCTGCTCGCCGCCATGTGGGGCGGGCTGATACGCATCGGCTGGACCTGGCCCGTCCTGTCCCCCACGCTCATCATCAGCCACGGCGCGCTGATGATCGCGGGCGTGCTGGGGACGCTCATCAGCCTGGAGCGCGCCGTGGCCCTCAAAGCGGCCTGGACCTTCGCCCCGCCCGTGCTTAGCGGCCTGGGCGCGCTGGCGATGATCCTCTGGGCCACCGAGGGACCGGGCCTGCTGCTCATCACGCTGGGCAGCCTGGCCCTCGTCGCCGTCTTCGCCTTCATCGTCCGCCAGCACCGCGCCCCCTACACTGTCACCATGGCGCTCGGCGCGGCCGCCTGGGCGGTGGGCAACCTGCTCTGGCTGTTCGGCCAGCCGCTGTCCGTCGCCGTCCTGTGGTGGGTCGCCTTCCTGGTGCTGACCATCGCGGGCGAGCGGCTGGAGCTAAGCCGCGTGCTGCGCCTGACCCCGGCCCGCACCCGCGCCTTCGGCCTGACGGTTGGGGTCCTGCTGGTCGGGCTGGTCGTCGCCGTGATGGCCTTTGACCTGGGCATGCGGCTGACCGGGCTGGGCTACGTGTTGCTGGCGGCCTGGCTCGGCCTGAACGACATCGCGCGGCGGACAGTCAAGGGCACGGGCCTGACGCGCTACATCGCCGCCTGCCTGCTCGTCGGCTATGCCTGGCTCGGCGTGGGCGGCCTGTTCGCCCTGGTCTACGGCGGCGTGCGGAGCGGCCCGCCCTACGACGCCATTCTGCACTCGATTCTGCTCGGCTTTGTGTTCAGCATGATTCTGGGCCACGCGCCCATCATCGCGCCCGCCCTGCTGCGCATCGCCATCTCGTATGACCGCAGCCTCTATGCCCCGCTGGTCTTGCTCAGCCTGTCGCTGGCCCTGCGGCTGGTGGGCGATGTCCTGGAGGCGTGGGAGCTGCGGCGCTGGGGCGGGCTGCTGAACGCCCTCGTCCTGTTGCTGTTCCTCGGTAACCTGGTGCGCCTGGCGCGGCGCGGGGTCGCGGGACAACGGCCCACGCCGGCGCCGCGTCAGGCGGGTCAATGAACCTGGAGGTCCCTATGTTCTCGTTAGCGTCTGATCCTGTGGTACTCAGTCCCATCGCCCTGCTGGGCGGGGTCGGCATGCTCGTCGTCGCGCTCGGCTTCTTCGGCTACGCCCTGGCGCGGCGGCTCGGCGGGCGCATGCTCCTGTGGGGCGCGCTGGCCTGGGTCGTCACCGTCGCCCTCAAGTTCGCCTGGGCCATTCCGGTCAACCGCACGGTCTACCAGACCTTGCAGGGCCTGCCCCAGCCCCTCGGCAATGTCCTGTTTTATGTCTACGTCGGCGCGCTCACGGGCGTCTTTGAGGTCGGCCTGACTTGGCTCCTGCTGCGCCGCACCTGTCTGGGCCACAGCGCCTGGGGCGGTGCGCTCGCCTTCGGCATCGGCTTCGGCGCGGTCGAGGCGGCCCTGCTCGCCCTCAGCCCGCTGGTCACGGTCAGCATGGCCCTGCTCAACCCGTCGTCCCTGCCGGGCGGCGTCCTGGAACAATTCGCCGTCCTCAACAACCCACTCCAGGGGCTGGCCCCGGTCTGGGAGCGCTTCTTTACCATCTGGATCCACATCCTGTCGGCGGTTCTGCTGTTCTACGGGATGCGGACGCGCCAGACTCGCTGGTTCTGGCTGGCCTTCGTCTACAAGACCGGCGTGGACGCCGTCGCGGCCTTCGCCCAGGTGTCCGGCTTTATCAACATGGCGGCGCCTGACGGTCTGGCCCACATCTGGACCATCGAGGCCCTGGTCGGGCTGTGGGGTGTGGTCGGCTTCCTCGGCACGCGCTGGGTCGGTCAGCACTTCCCCGCCGACGCTCTGCCGACGCCGCCGCCCGCGCCGACACCCCCCGTCGCCCCGACGCCGGGCCAGTTGTCCCCGCAGCCGTAACCAACCGCCCCCTTCCGTAGCTCCGCCCCCTTCCCTAGCAAGGAAGGGGGCGTTGTATGCGCGAGGTCGCCTCGCCCGCCCGTGCCCCCCCTCCCTTCGTAGGGGAGGGGCCGGGGGAGGGGTTCGGGGCGATCTACGACTTTGAAACAGGAGTTACGCGGTGGGGTAAGCTACCAAGCTTAACAGACGAATAGGAAGA
>CAZFUK010000269.1:0-7152 GCA_964522005.1 uncultured Anaerolineales bacterium
GTTCAGCCGCCGGCGCGGGTCGTGGTGGCGATGAGTGGCGGGGTAGATAGCTCGGTCGCGGCGGCCTTGCTGGTAGAGCAGGGCTACGAGGTGATCGGGATTATGATGCGGTTGTGGTCGGAGCCGGACGCGACCGCCGAGAATAAGTGCTGCTCGGTCGAAGCGGTGGACGACGCTCGCACCGTGGCGGGCCAGTTAGGCATCCCCTTCTACCTGCTGAACTTCGAGTCGGTGTTCAAGCAGTGGGTGGTGGACTTCTTCACCCAGGAGTACCGCGCGGGGCGGACGCCCAACCCCTGTCTGGCCTGCAACCGCCATATTCGCTTCCGCTTCCTGCTCCAGCACGCCCTCAGCCTGGGCGCCGAGGCCATGGCGACGGGCCACTACGCCCGTGTCGCCCACGCCGACGGCCGCTATCGGCTGCTCAAAGGCGTGGACACGGCCAAGGACCAGTCGTATGTGCTGCACATGCTGGGCCAGGCGGAGTTGGCGCGGACGGTGTTCCCACTGGGCGAGCTGACCAAGCCCCAGGTGCGGCTCATGGCCGCCGAGCGGGGCCTGCCGGTCGCCAGCAAGCACGACAGCATGGAGTTGTGCTTCCTGGCCGACAACAACTACCGCCGCTTCCTCCAGGAGCACGCCGCCGACGCGCTCGTACCCGGCCCGATTGTCAATACAGCGGGCCAGACCCTCGGCCAGCACCAGGGCCTGCCGCTCTACACCATCGGGCAGCGCAAGGGGCTAGGCATCACCGCCGCCCAGCCGCTCTACGTCCTGGGCACGGACCCGGCCCGCAACGCCGTCGTGGTGGGCGATGACCGCGCGCTGTACCACGAGCGGCTGCTGGTGCGCGGGGTCAGTTGGACGGCGGACACGCCGCCAGCCGGGCCGCTGCCGGTCCAGGTCAAGATTCGCTACAAAGCCGAAGGCGCGCCAGCGACGGTGGCCGCGCTGCCCGACGGCCGCGCCGAGGTCCTGTTTGCCGAGGCCCAGCGAGCGATTACGCCAGGCCAGGGCGCGGTGTTCTACCAGGGCGACGAGGTGGTCGGCGGCGGGATTATCGAGTAGGGCGTCGCCGTCTACAACCGCGTCTTGGCCGCCAGTAGGGCCAGCCACGCGCCGATACTACCGACGGCCACGGGCGCCTGGCCGACGCGGCCCCAGTCCCAGCCGAACCAGACCGCGCCCAACCCGGCGACCGCGAAGCCGAGCCAGCCGGCGGCCCAGTACCACAGCATCTGCCGCCACGTCCGCCCAAACAGGAAGTGGGCCAACGCGGCGTAGAGGCTGGCGAGGACCAGGCAGAGGACGACGGCGGGCAGCATCTCGATTTCCCCTCTCCCTATTCCCGCTAAAAGAGAGCCTGGGACAGCTTGCCGCGATACTCGCGCGTCAGCGGGTCCTCATCGCCCAGCAGGTCGAAGAGTTGGATCATGGTCTGGCGGGCCAGGCCGTCCTTCCAGCCCCGGTTGCGGCGCACCAGGGCGAGCAGGGCGTCGAAGGCCGGGGCGTACTCGCCCTCGGCGGCGTAGGCGGCGGCCAGGCCATACTGCGCCTCCAGGTCGGCCGGGTTGGCGGCCAGCCGCGCCTGCGCCCCCTCGACCCCGCCGACGGCCTCGGCCTCACGTGTCAGCCGCGCCTGGGCCATCAGGCCCCGCGCCGTCGCGCCCACCTCCACGTGGTCGGCCACCTTCTCCAGCCACTCAATCCCTTCGTCCAACTGGTCCAGCCCCAGCAGCGTCCGCCCCAGGCCGAGCGTGGCCTGCGGGTCGTCCGGCGTCTCGGTCAGGGCCTGGCGGTAGAGCGTGGTGGCGGCGTCCCAGCGCCCGGCGCGTTCGGCTTCCAGCGCCTGGTCAATCTTCCGGGCGGCGGGCGTGGGCGCGAGCATGGTCAGGAAGCGGCGCACGTTGGTCTCGGGCTGCGCGCCGACAAACTGGGCCACGACGCGGCCATTCTTGAACGCTTTAACGGCGGGGATGCCCTGGATGCCAAACTGCGCCGCCAGGTTGGGGGCGTAGTCCACGTTCAACTTCGCCAGCGTCCACGCGCCGTTGGCCTCGGCCGCCAGCTTCTCCAGGACCGGCCCCAGGTAGCGGCACGGCCCACACCACTCGGCCCAGAAGTCCACGACGACGGGCGTCGTATACGACCGCTCCAGCACGTCCTCCGCGAACGTCGCCTCCGTCACATCCATGACCGCCTGTTGCCCCACCATGCCTGGCCTCCATTCTTGCGCTTGACACCTACTACAAGAGACATATACTCCCCCCTATGCCTTACGTCTCGCCCCCCAACTGGCTCGATTTAGCCCTGCTCGGCATGGTCCTGGGTCTGCTCGGCACGCTGATCCCCTTCGTGCCGGGCCTGCCCATCATTGTGCTGTGCGCCGTGGCCTACTACACCTTCGCGGCGGGCTGGAGCCTGTCCGCGCTGGTCGCGGTAGGCGTGATGATTGTGCTCATGGTGGTCGGCTCCACGGCCGAGTGGTGGGTGGCGCCCGCCAGCGCCCAGCGGGGCGGCGGCGGATGTCTATCTTCGTTCCTGGCCGCCATCGCCGGTATCGTCGGCTTCTTCGTCATCCCCGGCATCGGCGTCATCGTGCTGCCCCTGGTCGTCGTGCTGGTGGTTGAGTACCTGCGCGCCCGTGACGTGCGCCACGCCGGCCGCGCGACCGCTGCCTACTTCGTCGGCTGGCTGCTGTCCAACGGTATCGAGTTGGTGGCCGGCCTGCTCATGATTGGCGTCTTCTGGTGGCAGACCCGATAACCCCTCTGCCTATCCCCTTCCCCCCAACCCATGTATAATTAGCGCATGGCGCACCTGGTTGACCTCCCCCCCTCGCAAGCCGCCGCCTGGCGCGACGCGGTCCTGGCCCACCTGGGCGAGAGCCACTGTCGCCTGGGTGGGCTGATTGAGCGGCGCGGCCCGCTGCGCCTGTTCGCCAACCCCGCCTACGGCTGGACCTTCTTCAACACCGCCCGCCAGGTCGCCCCCATCCGCGAGCCGGACATCGCCGCGCTGGTCGGCCAGGTCGTCCACTTCTACCAGTCCCACTCCCTGCGCCCGGCCTGGGACCTCAGCCAGCGCCTCGCCCCACCCAGCCTGGCCGGCCGCCTGGTCCAGGCGGGCTTCGTCCTCGACCGCACCGAGACGCTGATGGTGTGCTCGACGGAGGACAGAGGACGGAAGACGGAAGACGGAAGACGGAGGACGGAGGACGGTAGAGGGACCGCGGACTACGCAATACGCAATACGCAATACGTAATACGACCCCCCTCCCTGGACGACTTCATCCACGCCTGGCAGCAGGGGTTTGCCATGGGGCCGGACACGTCGCTGGACCAGGTGCACGCGCTGTTTAGCCGCGACATGGAGTCGGGCTGGGAGTTCTGGTGCGCCTATCAAGACGGCCAGGCGGTCGGCACGCTCGGTGCGCTCAGCTTCGAGGGCGTCGTCCAGATCGCCAACGTCTCGACGCTGCCCCGCCTGCGCCGCCAGGGGGTCGCCACGGCGCTGGTGCGCCACGCCCTGCGGCGGGCGGCTGAGGGCGGCCAGGGCCTGGTCTACCTGAACGCGGCAACCGGCAGCCCGGCCGAACGCCTCTACCAGGGGCTTGGCTTCGTGGCGTTGGACCAGTGGCAGACCTACGGCTACCAGAAAGGGGCGTGGTGGGGATGACACGGTTGAGAGTGCTGTCGCGGGCGGACATTCAGGCGGCGGTGACGATGCGCGAGGCGATTGCCGCCGTGCACGAGGCGTTTATCGCCCTCTCGGCGGGCCAGGCGACGGTACCCGTGCGGGTCGGCCTGCCGGTTCCGCCTAGGGCGACGGCCCTGTTTATGCCGGCCTACGCCGTCGGTGGGCTGGGCGTCAAGGTCGTCACCGTCTACCCCGACAACCCGGCCCGTGGCTTGCCCCTGCTGCACGCCCTGGTCATCCTCCTCGACGCGGCGACGGGCGCGCCCATGGCCGCGCTGGAAGGCGGCTGGCTGACGGCGCTCCGTACCGGCGCGGCGTCGGGGGCAGCCACCGACGTGCTGGCTCGCCCCTCGGCTCAGGTCCTGGCCGTCTTTGGCGCGGGCGCGCAGGCCGAGACCCAGACGATGGCGGTGTGCGCCGTGCGGCCCATCGAGCGCGTCGTGCTGTGCAGCCGTACTCCGGCCCGCGCTGAGGCCCTGGCGCAGCGCCTGGCGGGTCAACCCGGGATTCCAGCCGACGTTCGCGTCGTGGCCGACCCGGCCCAGGCGGCCGCCGAGGCTGATGTCATTTGCACGGCCACCACGTCGGCCACGCCTGTGTTCCCCGGCGAGGCGGTGCGCCCCGGGACGCACGTCAACGCCGTCGGCGCCTTTACCACAAGCGCCCGCGAGGTGGACACCCGCCTGGTCCAGCGCGCCGCCCGCCTGGTGGTGGACGAGCGGGCGGCGGCCGAGGCCGAGGCGGGCGACCTGGTCATCCCCTGGCGGGCGGGCGACGCTCCCGGCCCGGAGGGCTGGACCGAACTGGGGGCGGTCGCGGCGGGGCAGGCGCCGGGTCGGACGGCGGCTGATGAAATTACCCTGTTCAAGTCGGTCGGCAACGCGGTGCAGGATGTGGCCGTCGGCGCCCTGGCCGTTGCCCGCGCCCGGGCGCTTGGGCTGGGCGTCGAGGTCGAACTGTAGGCTACCCCAAAGGACCCTCTTGTGTCTCAGCCATCCACCCCCATTCCTCTGCTGGCCGCCCTGCCCCCCGCCGAACGCGCCCGCCTCCTGGCGAGCCTGACACGCCGCGATGCCGCGCCGGGTGGGCTTATTGTGGGCGAGGACGAGCCGGGTGACCGCGCCTACCTGATTCTGGCCGGTGAGGTGGAGGTGATCAAGGCGCTGGGGACGCCGGAGGAGCGGCTGCTGCGCGTCGCCGGGCCGGACGAGTTCGTCGGCGAGATGAGCCTGCTCAATCCGGGCGCGCCCCGCGCCGCGAGCCTGCGGGCGCGGACCCGCGCGCGTCTACTGGAGCTGACGGCGGCCGACTTCGAGGGCGTCTTGCGCCAGTATCCCGTCCTGGTCCTCAACCTGGCCCGCGACCTGAGCGGCCGTCTGCGCGACTCCGACAACGCCACCATCCATGACCTCCAGCTCAAGAACCGTCAACTGACCCAGGCCTACCAGGCGCTACAGGCGGCGCAGGCCCAACTGGTGGAGAAGGAAAAGCTGGAACACGAGTTGACGGTGGCGCGCCAGATCCAGGAGAGCCTGCTGCCGCGCGAACTGCCGTCACCGCCCGGCTATGACCTCGGCGCGCGGGTCCTGCCCGCCCGCTTCGTCGGCGGTGACTTCTACGACGTGTTCCCCCTGGGCCATGAGCGGCTGGGACTGGTGGTGGGCGATGTGTGCGGCAAAGGGGTGCCCTCGGCGCTGGTCATGGCGATGACGCGCAGCCTGCTCAGGCCGGCCGCCGTCCACGGACGCACCCCGGAGCGGGTACTGCGCACCGTCAACGCCCACCTGCTGGAGATGAATGCGTCGGGGTTGTTCGTGACCGTGCTCTACGGCATTCTGACCCCGGCGAGTGGAGAGTTTGTCTATGTCCGCGCCGGCCACGAGTTGCCCATCGTGGTGGACCCGGCGGGCGGGGTCAGCCGGCTGGCGCGGGGCCTCGGCCAGCCCCTCGGCCTGCTGGACGAGCCGGAGCTAGAAGCCCAGAGCCTCACCCTGCCGCCGGGCGGCCTGCTACTCCTGCACAGCGACGGCGCGCCCGACACCCTGGACCCCGACGGCGCGGCTTTAGGCGTGGAGCGTCTACGCGGGCTGGCAGCGGCCCACACCGGCCAGCCCGCCCAGCAAGTGTGCGACGGCGTCCTCGACACCCTGCTCGCCTACCAGCGCGGCGCGCCCCAGCACGACGACATCACCCTGCTGGCCGTTCGGGCGCGCTAGCGCGGTCTTGACCGAGGCCCCATCTCATCCATCACTGCCTGAATCTGAGCGGCCAGCGCGTCCACGTCCACCACCTCGAAGTCGGTTGTGTCTACCTCGAACAGCGCGCCGCCGATGTCCATCGGCTCGGTGCGCCACAGAATCGTGTCCGGCGTGAGGGTCGGGGCGTAGAGGTGTTCCAGGTGGCCGGGGTGGCGCGTGCCGGAGGCAACGCGCGCGTGAATGCGGGCGATCAGCACGTCGGGCTGCGTCCACAGTTGAAGCTGAATCGGGATGAAGGGGCGCCTGGCCCGAATCTGGCGCAACTCCTCGGTCGCCAGGGCCGGGTAGAAGTTGTTCTCCAGGATGAGGGAATGCCCCGCCGCCAGGTGGGCCTCGGCCAGGCGGTACATCAGGGCGATGCTGGCGCGTCCCAACCGCTGCGACCACGCCTGGTCCCCCACGCCCAGCGTGTCGTACAGCGTCTCCTTGAGCATGTCCTTGGCGATGAGCAGCAGCTTGAGGCGCTCGGCCAGCCCCCGCGCCAGCGTCGTCTTGCCGGTGCAAGAGGGGCCGGCCACCAGGATGAGATACGGCGTCATGGCGTTTTGTCCGCCACGAGTACGTTGACTCGCCCGTGTCGTGTCGCGTGCTGGTGATGGGTCAGGCGGAAGCCCCGCTCACGGAGCCGGCCCGGTAGGGGCGAAGCCTCCACCGGGCGCGAGGTCAGGGCGAAGGCGAGGTTGACCCCCGCCGTGTACAGGTCGCGGCCCGTCAGTTCCGCGCTGTCCACAACCACCAGGCGGCCTGCCGGCTCCAGCACGCGGGCGACTTCGTCCAGGGTAGCCGGGTGGGCGATGTAGGGGGCAGGAAAGGTACTGACGACGGTGCCGAAGGCGCCCTGGACGAAGGGCAGCCCCTCGGCGTCGCCCAGGACGAGCCACGCTGCTCGGCGACGGCGGTGCGCCTGCCGTAGCATAGCCGGCGAGCGGTCGAGGCCGACGGCCAGGGGAGCGCTCGCCGCGAGGTGGGGCAGGAGGTGGCCGGGGCCGCTGCCCAGTTCCAGGACGCGCCCTTCGGCTCGCACATGGGCCTGCGCCGTCCGCCCCCACGCCTGCCAGTCGCCGCGCGACACCGTCCAGGCGACGAGGTCATACACGGGCGCCAGGGCGGTGTACAGCAGGTGGAAGGCGGCCTGAACCAGCCGCGACCAGAGGTGTGACATAGGACTTCAGATTATACCCATAAAGGGATAGGA
>CAZFUK010000270.1:0-1269 GCA_964522005.1 uncultured Anaerolineales bacterium
GGCAGGCCGTCGGCCCGGGCGCGGCGGCAGCTATCCAGGGCGCGGGCCGACGAGAGGTGGACGATGTAGATCGGGGCGTCGAGGGCGCGGCTGATGGCGATGGCGCGCTCGGTGGCGGCGACCTCGGCAAAGACCGGGCGGCTGGCCGGGAAGTGGCGCGCCGCCGTCCGACCCATCTGGAGCAACTCGCGGCAGACGCAGCGGATGAGGCTGCCGTCTTCGCAGTGTAGCAGGGTCAGCATGCCGTGGCGGGCGGCAAGCTGGACTGCTTCAAGATACTCATCCACGCGGCTGTCGAAGTTGTCCTCCACCAGGAAGATCTTGAGGCTGGTGTGGCCCTCGGCGGCCAGTTCAGGTATCTGGGCGAGCGAAGCGGGCGTGGGGTCGTTCAGCACCGGGTGCAGGATGTAGTCAATGGCCGCGTCGCGCTGGGCGGCCTGGAGGTCGCGGGCGAGGGATTGGCGCAGCGTCTCGCCCTCGCGCTGGAAGGTCATGTTGCCGATGGTCGTCACGCCGCCCGCGATGGCCGCCAGCGAGCCGGTGTAGAAGTCGTCCACCCACAGTTCGACGCCGGGGCCGGGGTCGCGGGGCGAGGTCAGGTGAGTGTGGATGTCCACGCCGCCGGGCAGGACGTACTGGTCGCGGGCGTGCAGTTCGCGGCGGCCGGTCATGGAGCCGCCCAGTTGGACGACCTTGCCGTCTTGGACGCCCACGTCCGTCACCCCCAGGCTCCCCGCCGTCACCACCGTCCCGCCGCGGATGACTAGATCGAGCATATCGTGTTCCCCTAATCTGTACAGACGCCCCGTCTTGGGTGTACAATCAGGCCGCCGAGGCGCGGGGCGTGTGCTCATTGTAGCCTGTTCCCCCATTTCGACAAGCACACGCCGCTAGTGTAGCCTGAAGCAACCCTTTCACAAGTAGGAGGGGCATTTTCGACAGAATTAACAGAATGGCTCAGAATGAACCTGATTACCCGCCAAGGCGAGATGTAAATTGGGCCAATTCTGTTGATTCTGTCAGAATGGCTCGCTCTAGCCTACGGCCTGCGCTGCCTATGCCTGAGCTTCCTACGCCTTCCTATGCCTTCCCACATCTGACCAGGAGACTGTATGACTGAAGACTCCCCCGCCCTGGACGCCACCACGCTTGCTATGGCCGAGCGCGTGGTGGGCCTGGCGTTTACCGACGCTGAGCACGAGCTAATGCTGGACGACGTGCAGAAGCGGCTGATCGGGAAGTCGAAGTGGCTGATCGATATGAACCCGA
>CAZFUK010000270.1:1279-7150 GCA_964522005.1 uncultured Anaerolineales bacterium
CGTGCAGAAGCGGCTGGTCGACTACGAGGCGCTGCGCGCCGTGCCGCTCGACAACAGCATGCCGATGGCACTCGTGTTCAACCCGCGTGTCGCCGGCGCGAAGGCGCCTGCCCCCTCCACCTCGCCTACGGTCCAGAATGACGACGCCATCCCGCCCCCGCCCGCCAACCTCGAAGCCGCCGCCTTCGCGCCGCTGACCCACCTGGCCCACTGGCTGCGCACCCGCCAGGTCACATCGCTCGCCCTGACCCAGATGTACCTGGACCGCCTCAGGCGCCACGACGAGACGCTGCACTGTGTCGTCACCCTGACCGAGGAGCGCGGCCTAGCCCAGGCGCGGCGGGCTGATGAGGACATCGCGGCGGGTCGCTATCGTGGCCCGTTGCACGGTATCCCGTGGGGCGCTAAAGACCTGCTGGCCGTGCGCGGCTACCGCACCACCTGGGGCGCGCCGCCCTACCAGGAGCAGGTCATTGACGCCGACGCGGCGGTGGTCGAGAGGCTGGACGCGGCGGGCGCTGTCCTCGTCGCCAAGCTGACCGTTGGCTCGCTGGCGTGGGGCGACATCTGGTTTGGCGGGATGACGCGCAACCCGTGGAAGACTGACGAAGGATCGAGCGGTTCGTCGGCCGGCTCGGCCTCGGCGGTCGTGGCCGGGCTGGTCGGCTTCGCCATCGGCACCGAGACGCTAGGTTCGATTGTGTCGCCGTCCACCCGCTGTGGCGCGTCCGGCCTGCGGCCGACCTTTGGCCGCGTCAGCCGCTACGGCGCAATGGCCCTGTGCTGGAGCCTCGATAAGATCGGCCCCATCTGCCGCCGCGTGGAGGATTGCGCCCTGGTCTTCAACGCGATTCACGGCGCGGACCCGCGCGACTTGAGCGCCGTGGACGCGCCCTTCGCCTGGAACTTTGGTATTAACCCGGCAAGCCTGCGCGTCGGCTATGTCCAGGCCGCCTTTGACGAGGAGCGCCCCGCCAAGGCCAACGACGACGCCGTCCTCCAGGCCCTGCGCGACCTGGGCGTCAATCTGATACCCATTACCCTGCCCGACCTGCCCCAGGGCCTGGTCCGCTTTATCCTGGACGCCGAAGCCGCCGCCGCCTTCGATGACCTGACCCGCAGCAACCGCGACGACCTGCTGGTGCGGCAGGGCAAAGAGGCGTGGCCCAACACCTTCCGCAAGGCGCGGCTCATTCCCGCCGTCGAGTACATCCAGGCTAACCGCGTGCGCTCGCTGCTGATGCAGGGGATGGCGCGGCTGATGGAGGGTCTCGATCTCTACGTCTGCCCCACCTACGGGGGGGCCAACCTCCAGATTACCAACCTGACGGGCCACCCCGCCGTGGTCGTGCCCAACGGCTTCACCGAACAGGGAACGCCGACGAGTATCACCTTCACGGGCCGCCTGGACGACGAGGCGACGGTCCTGGCCGCCGCCCACGCCTACCAGCAGGCGACGGACTGGCACACACGCCACCCGGCCGCTTTTGAGGTCTAGTATTTGACCATTTACCGCCGAGGACGCGGCGGGCGCAGAGGTCTATAGCTTGTCTTCCGCGCCCTCTGTGTCCTCAGCGGTAAGATGCCGATTGGGAGAACTTATGCGCCGTATAGGACGCCTTGCCCTCCTTGCCCTGCTGACCTTCACCCTGGCAGGCTGCGCGGTACGTCAGCTCACGCCTTCGACGCCCCTCCCACCCCGTCCGGTGTCCACCGCGCCGCTCGCCCCGGCCAGCCCGACGGCCGGGCCACCCACGACCACACGGCCAGCCCCCTCCGTCACCCCGGCGCCTCGCCCGTCGGCGGTCACCGCGGTGGCCGCGACAGCGACGAGCGCCCCCGCGACCCGGGCCGCCACGCCAGCCGCGAGCGCCACCCCCGCCCGCGCCGCCACATCAGCAGCGACGCCGGCCGCTACTGGCGGCTTCCCGCCCTACCAGTCGCCCACGCCGCGCCCGACCTCGACCGACCCGGTCCAGATTGGCCTGGTCGCCACGGTCCAGGCCGCGCTCGCCCTGACGCCAACCCCACACGCCGCGTCGAAAACCGGCCGCACCTCGGGCTATGACGGCATCGCCGCCCTGCCCCTCCAGGGGCGGGGGGCAGACCGCGAGTGGTGGCTGGTCTATCCCATTGGCTCGCGCTTTGGCGGCGACACGCCGCTGGAGATGTGGCTGGCCGTCTACCGCCGCACCCCGTCCGGCTGGCAGCGCGTCACCCGGCTGGTACTGGACCAGGGACCGGACTTCCTGGCCGAAGAGAGCGTGAGCCAGATTCAGGTGGCCTCGCCGTTGACCTGGCTCGCCATCAGCAGCGGCGCGGGCGCGCACGGCGGCCTGTTCCAGGTATTCTCGTTCGACGGCCAGACCCTGCGCGAGGTGGTCCACCATGGGCAGGGCAACCCCGACGCGGGCCAGGTACGCGACCTCAACGGCGACGGCGTGCCGGACATCATCCTCAACACCACCGAGTACTACGTCTCGTGCTACGCCTGCGGCGTGCGGCTCTGGCGCTACGAGGTCCAGCGCTTCCAGGGCGACCGGCTGATCAAGGTCGAGTTGACCAAGCTACCGACCACGGCGCCGGCTGAGGCGCGTCAGTTGAATGACCGTGCCGTGGACCTGGCGAACGGGGAACTCTGGAAGGATGCCCAGGCGGCCATCGCCCAGGCCATGGCCCAGGCGCCGCAGGATCCGACCGTGGCCTGGAACGCCGCCCTCATCAAGCTCTACGCCGAGCCGCGCGGCCAGCAGGCCCGGCAAGGCCCGGCCCGGTTCCTGAGTTCGGTCCTTTATGGCGACTACAAGGCCGCTGTGGACCTGCTGCGCCCGTTGGAGCCGGACCAATGGGCGGCGGTAGACGGCGATGCCCTGATCTTTGGCACGCAGAACCTCATGGATGAGATGACGACTAAAGCGTTGGCGGTCGAACCCAAGCTGGCCGAGGCCTACTTCCTGCGTGGGCTGGAGGCGGTCACGGTGGACCGGAGCAAGCCCCAGCCGCCGCGCCGCAGCTACGCCGATGGCCTGGCCGACCTGGCGAAGGCCGTCGAACTCAACCCCCAGGAGCCGGTGTTCGCCAAGGGCCTGGCCTACTTCCGCGCGCGGCGCTAATCAAGGACCGTGCGAACCCCTGTCGGGCCGCTGTCGGTTTGGTCAGATAAAGGTCAGTTGGCTGTCAGCGCGAGGTCAGGCGAGCGGGCCTACCGCGTGCTATACTGTGGTCGAGTGGTGGATGATGGTAGAGCCGACGGGCTGGTGAGACGCAGCGGAGGGTGTGACGCATATCACACCCTCCCTGTGCATCACACCGCAGCCAGGAGCGCGCAAGCAGGGTATACTGGTCCCAGAGATGACGCAGGGGTGACAGTCACTCCAACCTCCAGCCGAGACACTCATCATCCGAAGGGATGAAGGCCACAATCCAGTCAATGGCCGATGTAACAAATGAGTTTCTCAGGTACACTAGAGCGTAGAGTAACTAAACGCGGAGGTAAGCGTCAAGAGAGTTAGACAGCCTCTGGGAGGTGGACCATGGAGACGATGCTCTTGATCATGGCGGTGACGACACTCTTGGTCTGGTGCGATACGATTGGTAAGCGGCGCTAGGTCCGCCCCCGAGGCGAGATGGGAACAAATTGAGTAGTTAGCGCGTCGTAGAGTGGGAAGCGGTTGACAGCGTTAGCGCGTAGGCAGCATAGATGGCACGCGGCTTGCATAGTAAGAGAGTAAGTGAGTTGGCAAGCCCCCGAAAGTAGCGGATAGGAAGTGGTAGGAAGTCGGTAGTGGGAAGCGGTCAACAGGGAGTCAGTAACGGTAAGCGGTAGGCCGTCGTTAGTGGGAAGTGGGTAGCAGGAGTAGATAGGGGTTAGCGGGAAGCGGTGCATAGGATAGTAACGTTAGTGGCAAGCGGTAGGTAGTTGTTAGCAGATAGTGGGAAGTGGTGAGCAGGGACATAGCGTTAGTGGCAAGCGGTCGGAAGGCGTAAGTCGGTTGTTTGAAGCGGTAGGCCGTCGTTAGCGCATAGTGGGAAGCGGTGAGCAGGAACATAGCGTTAGTGGCAAGCGGTAGGGTGTCGTAAGCAGGAAGTGGTAAGCGGAGAGTTGCAGTCAGCGGCGAATGAGGGAAGACCAAGCTGTCTGGGATAGTACCCTCGTGAGGTTAATTATGGAGCAGCCGCAATGTCGTTGAGGCCCTCGCAGCCGTCGGGGGCCTCAATGGCATTTTTAGGGGGGATGCATGAGTGAAGGCGACCGGGTGCGCTGGGATGAGCGCTACCGCCTGGCCGACCCCGACTGGACACCGGGCCCGCTGGTGGTCCAGTTCGTCCCGCCCGCCGGTCGGGGCGCCCTGGCGCTCGACGTGGCCTGCGGCGTCGGGCGGCACAGCCTCTACCTGGCCTCGCTCGGCTATGTGGTCACAGCCGTAGACATCAGCCCGGTAGCGCTCGAACGCCTGGCCCTGGAAGCCGAACGGCGTGGGCTGGCGGACCGTGTCCACCCGCTCCACGCCGACCTTGACCTGTGGCGTCCCGCGCCCGACGCCTACGACCTGGTCCTCCAGATCGCCTTCTTCGACCGCGCTCTCTTGCCGTCGGTCGCGGCGTCAATGCGCCCTGGCGGCCGGCTGGTCCTGGAGGTGTTCAACCAGCGCCGCCGGCTCACCCACCCCGGCTTCACGCCCGACTTCACCGCTGCCCCCGGCGAGCTAGCGACCCTCTGCCCCGGCTGGGCGGTCCTCCACCACGACGAGCACGCGGGCGAACACGGAGACCGAAGCCAACTCGTCGCCCTCAAACCGTCCACCCCTAATCCTTAATCCTCATCTCCCGCCTCTGCCCGTCCCGTATCACCGCGACAGTCACCGCCTGGCGGGGGTGCAGCCGTTTCGTCATTGCGATGAGGCTGTCGGCGTCGGGGATGGTCTGGCCATTCACCGCGACGATGACGTCGCCCACCTGGAGGCCCGCCTGGGCCGCCAGCGAGCCGGGCTTGATGGAGCCGATGTAGGCCCCGGCCCCGGCGGTGGGCGCGTAGCGCGTCGCGTCGGCCACGCTCACGCCCAGCGAGACGCCGCTTCCGTTCTGGCCTGGGCTGCCGCCGTCATACTGCTTGAGCAGCCCTTCGAGGCGCGGGCGATCGAAGCCTACCACGATCTGGTCGCCAATCAGCGTCTGCGGGACGCCGTTGCGCCCGGAGCGGTTGATCATCTCCGCCGCCGCCACCCGGTCGTAGGCGACATTCTTCTCCGTATACGGCACGCCTTTACGTGAAAGAAACTCTTTCACCAGGGTACAATAGGGTCAGGTGGGTGTGGTATACACCACGACGTTGGGATAGCTCACTGGTCCTCCTCTGCCCGCGTGATAGCTTTACCTTGTTAGAAGCACTTGCCTATGGAAACGTTACCTTCCGCCCCTGGCACCTACGCCCTCGCCCTTCGTCTCGCCGCCCCAGCCGACCTGACCATCGCCGGGCGGCGCGTCCACCTGCCGCCGGGGCTATACGTCTACGTCGGCAGCGCGCACGGGTCGGGCGGCTTGCGGGCGCGGCTCGGGCGGCACCTGAGGGGCGATGGGCGATCCTACTGGCACGTTGACGCCCTGCGGTCGGTGGCTGAGGTGGTCGGCTGGCATGTCGCCGTCTCGCCGCTGCGTCTCGAATGCGCCTGGGCACAAACCCTCGCCTGCTTACCAGGGGCCGCAATTCCCGTGCCGGGTTTTGGCGCCTCCGACTGCCGCGCCGGCTGCCCCGCGCACCTGGTCATGCTGCCAGAGGCCGTGGAGTTGCAAGGGGTGTGGGCCAGCCTGGACGAGGTCCCTATGTAAGCCACCGAGCGGCATATCGATGATCACAAACTGGCAGCATTCGGG
>CAZFUK010000271.1:0-7145 GCA_964522005.1 uncultured Anaerolineales bacterium
GCAGGGCCGCACCAGCTTCGTCATCGCCCAGCGCATCAGCACCGTGCGCAACGCCGACCTGATTCTGGTCATGGACAAAGGGCGGCTGGTGGCGACGGGCGCCCATGCCGAGTTGCTGGAGACCAGCGAAGTGTACGCCGATATTTACTACTCGCAGTTTGGCGGCGTCCCGACCGACCGGCTGGTGGAAGCGAACGGACACAGGAAGCCTGAAGCTGTACTTTACCCGCACTTATAACCGCCGACTCAAGTCGGGGCTACAGGGCCGTTGGCCCATTGTCCGCCTACGCGGACAAACGTCCACGGAGGTGGACTTTCGGCTTCAGCCCCTTAGCCCTGATTTCAATCGGCGGGTTTTCGACCGGGGAGGATGTAAGCCATGATGCGCGGTGGTCCCATGATGGCGATGGATGTAAAGGAGGAGAGGGCGCAGGACAGCGCCGGGGTGGCTCGGCGGCTGCTGGGCTATGCCGGCGCGCTCAAAGGGCAACTCTTCTGGGTTGTCCTGGCGGTCCTCGTCTCCTCGGCCATGCGCCTCTACCAACCCTATCTCATCGGCGTCGCGTTCGACCAGTTCATCTCGGTCGGTGACCGGGCCGGCCTGACGCGGACGATGCTCCTGCTGCTGGTGACCTACGGCCTGTCCTACGGCTCCAACGTCGTCAGCTTCTTGCAGATGGCCGTCCTCGGCCAGGAACTGCTCTACCGGCTGCGCGCCGAAATCTTCGCCCGGCTCCAGCGCCTCCCTCTGGGCTACTTCGACACCCACGAGATTGGCGACCTGATGAGCCGGCTGACCAACGACACCAACACCATCAACCAGTTCCTCGGCTCTGGCCTGTCGCGGGTCGTTGGTGACCTGCTGGCGCTGGTGGGTATCGTCGTCGTCATGCTCAGCCTGAACTGGCGGCTGGCCCTGGCGAGCTTCACCGTGCTGCCCCTCATGTGGCTGTTCACGACCTACTTCTCAGGCCGCGCCCGCAAGGCGTTCCGCGAGACGCGTAAGGAGTTGGGCAAGGTCAACGCCGAGCTAGAGGAAAACATCGCCGGCATGCGCGAGGTCCAGGCCTTCGCCCGCGAGCGCACCAACCAGGAGCGGTTCAGCCGTATCAACGCCCGCAACCGCGACGCCAACGTCGGCGCCAACGCCGTCACCAGCGCGTTTATGCCCGCCGTGGACATCCTCAGCACCCTGGCGACAGCCATCGTCATCGGCTACGGCGCGTACCTGGCCCTCAATGACCAGGTCACCATCGGCACCATCGTCGCCTTCCTGACCTACGTGCAGCGCTTCTTTGAGCCGGTGCGCTCCATCTCGCAGACGTGGACGCTGGCCCAGTCGGCGCTGGCCGGCGGGGAGAGGATCTTCGCCCTGATTGACGAGCCGGTGGAACTGGAGGACAAGCCGGACGCCCGCCCCATGCCCCAGATCCAGGGCCGCGTCCAGTTCGACCACGTGACCTTCGGCTACAAGCCGGGCCAGCCCGTCCTGCACGACATTGTCCTGGACGCGCAGCCGGGTCAGACCGTCGCGCTCGTGGGGCCGACAGGCGCGGGCAAGAGCAGCATTGTCAACCTGCTCATGCGCTTCTATGACCCGTGGCAGGGCGCGGTGCGCGTGGACGGGCTGGACATCCGCGACGTGCAGCGCGGTTCGCTCCGCCGCCAGATGGGCATGGTCTTACAGGACACCTTCCTGTTCAGCGGCGCCATTGGCGACAACATCCGCTATGGCCGACCGGACGCGACGGACGAAGAGGTCGAGGCGGCGGCGCGGCTGGTCAACGCCCACGACTTCATCAGCCGCCAGCCCGAAGGCTATCGGACGCCCATCCTCGAGCGCGGCGCGAACCTGAGCCAGGGCCAGAAGCAGCTCATCGCCTTCGCCCGCGCCGTCCTGGCCGACCCGCGCATCCTCATCCTCGACGAGGCCACCTCCAGCGTGGACACGCGCACCGAGGCGCTGATTCAGGACGCGCTGCATCGCCTCCTGGCGGGCCGCACGGCCTTTGTGGTCGCCCACCGCCTGAGCACCATCCGCAACGCCGACCAGGTGCTCGTCGTCAAGGACGGCCGCATCGTCGAGCGCGGCACGCACGACAGCTTGATGGCCCAGGGCGGCGTCTACGCCGAACTGGTGAGCCGGCAGATGAACGCGCTCAGCCAGACTGGGCAGGTCGCGCAAGAAGTCGCCGCCTGAGAGACGTGCTACTGTTAATATCGCAGTCAGGAGACGCCATGAAAGTATTCGACCTGAACGTGCCGACCGAGATGAGTCCCAGCGAGCCGTTGGGCCTTAAAGTGGAGCACCAGGACCACGCCGCCAGCGCCGCCTTCATGGCGTCCTTCTTTGACGCGGCGGTGGACGATCTGCCCCAGGGGCTGGGCTGGGCGAACGACACGGTGACGATGATCAGCCACGCCGGTACGCACGTGGACGCCCCCTGGCACTACTACCCGACCTGCGCCGCCGAGCGGGCGCGGACGATTGACGAGTTGCCGCTGGAGTGGTTCTACGGGGATGGGGTGGTGCTCGACCTGCGGCACAAGGAGCGCGGCGGCCTCATCAGTGTCCAGGACCTCCAGGCCGCGCTGACCCAGATTCAGTATACCCTCAAGCCGGGCGACATTGTGATGATTCAGACGGGCGCGGACAAGGAGTGGGGCAAGGCCGAGTACTTCGGCGCGGGGGCGGGCGTGAGCGCCGAGGCGACGCGCTGGCTCATCGAGCAGGGGATTCGCGTCATGGGCATTGACGCCTGGGGCTGGGACCAGCCCTTCTGGGCAATGAAGGAGCGTTTCAAGGCGACGGGCGACCCCTCCGTCATCTGGGAGGCGCACCGCGTCGGGCGCGACCTGGAGTACTGCCAGATCGAGAAGCTCGCCCACCTGGACACGCTGCCGCGCCCCTTCGGCTTCAAAGTCGCCTGTTTCCCCGTCAAGCTCGCGGCCGGCAGCGCGGGCTGGACTCGCGTGGCGGCCATCTTCGAGGACCTCTAGGCCGGGACAAGGAGGGGTGAGCATGGATAAGCTGATTGTGACCGCCGCGCTCACCGGCGCGGTGACGGTGCCGACCCAGACGCCCTATCTCCCCTGGACGATTGACCAACTGGCCGAGGACGCGGAACTCTGCGCCCGCGCGGGGGCCTCCATCATCCACGTCCACGCCCGCGACCCCCACACTGGCTCGCCCACGGCGGACATGGCGGTCTTCGGCCAGCTTCTCAAGGCGATCAAGGCGCGGACCGACGCCATCGTGTGTACCACGACGGGCGGCGCGGTGTGGATGACGCCCGCCGACCGCGTGCGCGTCGTGCCGACGTGGCGGCCAGAGCTGGCGACGTGCAACATGGGGTCCATGAACTTCTCGGTTCACCCCATCGCCCGCCGCTTCAAGTCCGAAGACTACCACTTCGAGTGGGAGAAGCAGTGGCTCGAAAGCAGCGAGGACTTCATCTTCCCCAACACCTTCAAGAGCATCAAGCACTTCCTGGGGGAGATGAAGGCGGCCAACGCCCGCCCCGAGTTCGAGGTCTACGATGTCGGCCACCTCTACAACCTGGAGTTTATGCTCCGCGAGGGGGTGGTGGAGAAGCCCATCTGGCTCCAGTTCGTGATGGGCGTACTGGGCGGCATCCGCGCCACGCTGTTCGACCTGACCCACCTCATCGAGACGGCCAACCGCCTCTTTGGCCCCCAGAACTACAATTGGTCGGTCATCGGCGCGGGCTACCCGCAGCAGTTCCACATGTGCACCGCCGCCATCATGCTGGGCGGCCACGCCCGCGTCGGGCTGGAGGACAACATCTTCCTCAAGCGAGGGAAGCTGGCGCGCAACCACGAGTTGGTCGAGAAGGTCGTGCGCATCGCCGGCGAGTTCGACCGGCCGGTTGCCACTCCGGCCGAGGTGCGCGAGTTTCTGGGCCTCAAGGGCCTGGAAAACGTCGGGTATTAAGCGCCTGTTGGCCCGTGTTCCAGTTCGATGCCAGAGCAAGCCAGGGCGTTCTCAAACTCGTAGGGTAAGGTCAAAGTAGACGCTGTCAACGGATTTGGGGAGCAGATTGAACGGATTATGTTAATCACAACGATCTTAATCTGTTCAATCCGATCCCTAAAATCCGTTGACAGCCTCCGCCAGTAACCCATACTGCGCCATCACTGCCTCAGGGCGCTAGCGGTTGGCCTCGCTCAGGGGGGCGAGGGGTAGGCGGACCTCGGGCGAGATGCCTTGATCTTAAGGACTGGAACGGATGGCGGCAAGGAACTCGCCCAGGTGGACAAGCCGGATGCCACGCTGGCTCAGGAAGAGAACAAGGTCGAGGTCATCGTGGAGATCGGCATCCTCGGAAACAAGGTGCGTGGCCCGCCCCAACAGCGCCATTTCGAGCAGGTAGTCGTCGTTCGGATCACGACAGAGCGCGAGTTGACCGACTGGCTCAACCCACACTGAGCGGTGGTAGAGTTGTGCTACCAGCCGCTGTCGCTGGCGAACTGTAATACGATGTTTCCGCAATAAGCGTGGGTAGCCGAGAACACGGTGAAGTTCGGCCAGGTGTTGACGCGAGGTGATGGGGAGGAACCCTCCCCGCTTGAGGCTCTGGATTAGTTGCGCACTGCCGCCCGTAGCCGATAGGACGCCTCGGACGAGCAGATTGACATCCACCACGGCCCTGATAGGAGCCGACACTGCCTCAGGCATCCTTGGCTCGCACGGCAGCCACAGCTCGATCCACCCGAACAGTCAATTCGTCTTCTGAATGGTCTGCCGTTCTGATGCGGATTTGGTTCAGCAGATGGTCGAACTCAGCATCCAGCCGTTCCCGCTGCTGGGCCGTCAGCGGCGCCGGCTCCCGCACCGCGTCAGCCCCTTGCCGACGCAGCCAGGCGTCGGCCTGTTCATGCAGCCGCTGCACACGTTCTGCATCGGGCTGCTGATCAACAAAGATGATGATGACAGCCTGCCCATTGTGGCCTTCGACGGTTTCGTCTGGCCGCGCCACCCCATTGACGAACTTCCCTGTGACTGACACCATCGCTGCCTCTCCCACGTTCAGTTCACTCGAATTCCGAGTGGATCAGCCTGTTCCACAATTATAGCATGATACATAGCACGAAGATGTTTACAAGCTGTACTGTGCCATGACTGCCTTCAGCCGCGCCAGGTTGGCCTCGCTGAGGGGGGCGAGGGGTAGGCGGACCTCGGGCGAGACCCGGCCCATGAGGCCGAGCGCCGTCTTCATTGGGACCGGGTTGGTCTCGAAGAAGACGGCGTCATTCATCGCCATGAGCCAGTAGTGCAGGTCCTGGGCCTCGCGCCAGTGGTCGGCCTGGACCAGGTCCCATAGGCGGGCGACCTCACGCGGCAGGACGTTCCCCGTGGCGCTGACATAGCCCGCGCCGCCAATGGCAAGCAGCGGGAAGCACAGCAGTTCGATGCCGGAGTAGACCAGGAAGTCGCGGCCCAGCTTGCCCAGCAGCCGCGTAATATGCTCGAAGTCCTTGTTGGATTCCTTCACGCCAATGATGTTCGGGCAGGCGTCGCGCAGGCGGGCGACGGTATCAATCTCCAGGTTGACCGCCGTGCGGCCGGGGATGTTGTACAGGACGACGGGCAGCGCCGTGGCCTGGGCGACTGCGCGGAAGTGCTGGAACAGGCCCTCCTGGCTGGGGCGCATGTAGGCCGGTGTGATGACCAGCGCCGCGCTCGCGCCCACCGTCTCGGCGTACCGCGTCAGCTCCAGCGTCTCGGCGTGGTTGGGTGAGCCGGTGCCGGCGAAGACGGGCACCCGGCCCGCTGCCGCCTCGACCGCTACGTGTATCACCCGCTTGCGCTCGTCCATTGTCAGCGCGGCCGGCTCGCCTGTCGTGCCCGTCACGCCAACACCGTGGCTGCCGCTTTCGATTTGCCACTCGACCAGCGCAGCCAGCCCCGCCTCATCCAGTTGGCCGTCCCGAAATGGGGTCACGAGCGGGACGATAGAGCCGTAGAACATTTAGCCTCCAGATTGTAGGACGGAGGGTAGAGGACGCCCTAAGTCCTCATAGGTCTCCATGATGGCGACCAGCGCATCCGACACATTTTCCAATACTTCGTGAACCGTATCACCCTCGGTAACTAGTTCGGGTAAGAGAGGGCAAGTCACGGTGTAGCCGCCTTCCGGTTGCGGGTCGAGGACGAGCGGAAGCTTATAGATGGCTGTCATCTTATTATCCTTTCCAACGACTAACACGTCAGCCTGATAATTCTACTGAACTTTTCCTGCCCCGATCAACTCCGTAATATCCGTCCAGCCGTAGGCCACGTCTTCCACCTCGGCGCCGCCGATATTGATCATAGCCGAGCGGATAGGCTGCCCGCCCAGGCGCTCGTAGAAGCCGCGCGAGGGGTTGGCCGCTAACGTCCAGACGAGCATGGACCGGTGACCCAGCGCCAGCAGCCGCTCGACCACGGCCTGGACGAGCCGCCGCCCCAGCCCGGCCCGCTGCGCCGCTTGGAGCAGGTAAATGGCGTAGAGTTCGCCCGTGTAGACGGGGTCGCCCTCCCGCTCTGGCCCGCCGGTGGCGAAGCCGACCATGCGCCCGCTGTCGTCCTCGGCCACCAGGGTAAAAGCGCCGGGGTCGGCGCCACTGAGCCGGCCCCGCCAGCGTTCGGTCCGCTCCTCGACCGACAGGCTATCCAGGTAGGCGTCGGGCACGAGGCCGCGATAGGTCTCATGCCAGCTCGCCACGTGGACCTGGGCGAGGGCAGGCGCATCCTCTAGCGTCGCTGGTCTGATGTTCGCCATTTTGCTCCACCATCTGCGGCGCACGCTGCGGACTTCAGCCCGCAGTGCCTACACATGAATGTTCTTGTTAACACTAACTGCGGCATAAATGCCACAGCTTTAAATCTTAGCCCTGGTCGCTTTTCTCCCGCTCTAGGCGCGCCAGCCGCTGGTCCAGCACTGCCTTGTCGAGCAGCGCCTGGACTGTCTTGCCGCGCCCGATGAGGGTATGGCCGCTGTGGGCCACCACGTCACACGTAATCAGCCGCCCCTCGATATGCGCCAGGAAGGCCGTCACCTCGACCGCCTGGCCCACTAGGGTAGGGGCCAGGTGGACGACCTCGACGGCATGGCCCACGGCTTCCTCGTCGGGTTCCAGGA
>CAZFUK010000272.1:0-1151 GCA_964522005.1 uncultured Anaerolineales bacterium
GAACCGGTACGTCCGCCGGCGCCCCCTCGGCGGCGAACTCGGTCACGGCGTCCGCGAAGCGCGTATGCTGCTCCAGGACACTCATGTGGCCGGCCGGCGCCAGGGTCACCAACTCAGCGGTCGGGATAGCCTGGCTGATGTGCCGGTTCGCTTCGGGCTTGGTGAGGATGTCACGGTCGCCCGTGATGACCAGCGTCGGGGTGTCAATCTGGGGCAGGGTGGCCGTCTCGTCGTAGCGGAGCATGGCGAGGGAGCCGCGCCCCAGGACGCCAGGCCAGCCGACAAGCTGGAAGCGGGCGGTGAAGTCAACCTGGCCCCGCGTCTGCCGCCCCCCGAAGCCCGTCAGGGCCGTGGTGAGGTGCAGCGTCCCATTGAGATAGCTGGTCCAGTTCATGAGCCAACTGAGCGGCGCGAGCCAGACCGTCAGGTGCATGAGCGGTTCCAGGATAGGCTTCTGGATGGCCGTCAGGAAGCCGCTGAAGAGGGCGGTACGCACCGGGTTGGTGTATGTCGTGTCCACCAGGACCAGACGCTCCACCCGGTCGCGCAGGTCGTCCGGGAACAGGCGGCAGAAGGTCAGCAGAACCATGCCGCCGATGCTGTGGCCGAGCAGGATGGCCCGTCGGCCGCCCGCCAGGTCGAGGACGGCGCGCAGGTCGTGGGCCATGCGCTCGGTGCTGTACTCGGCATTGTCGGGCCGGGTGGACCCGCCCAGCCCCCGCAGGTCCCAGGCGAACAGGCGGAAGCGCTGACCGAGTTCCTGGCGGGCGTAGTACCACTCGGTGCTGTTGAGGCCCCAGGCATGGGTCAGGACCAGGGGTTGGGCGTCGGCCGGGCCGTAGACCTCGACCTCCAATTCGACGCCGTCGGCGCCGGGGATGCGCTGGATTTCGCCCTCCTGGACCATGCGCGGCGCGTCGTCGTCGGGCCGACCCAGCAGCGGCAGAACCAGAAAGCGGCCCATGAAGGACAGGGCCAGCATGACCACCGAGGCAGCGAGCCAGGCCGTCCCGACAACGATGCCCGTATACCAGGCATAGATCAGGTACAGGCCGCCGCCGAGCAGGCCGAGCGAGAACAGCCCGGCCAGCCCGAGCAGCAGAAAGGGGAACGGAAACAGAAACATGGGGGATCCTTTCAATGAACCGCGG
>CAZFUK010000272.1:1251-7131 GCA_964522005.1 uncultured Anaerolineales bacterium
CAGCAGAAAGGGGAACGGAAACAGAAACATGGGGGATCCTTTCAATGAACCGCGGTTTTCAATTGTAACGCAAAATACAATAGGACCGATGTTGCAAGTTCAGGGCCACCGCTGGTAAATTGTCTTCTACCCGCGCCCGCCAACCCTTCTCGCGCAGGAAACTAAGTATAATTAGAGTACTCATCCTGGTTCGATAAGAGGAGACCCTGTGACTACAGTCGTGACGCCCACCAACAGCGCGGCCGGCGTGCGCTGGAACCTGAATGACCTGTTCGCCGGCCCCGACGACCCCCAACTGGCCGAGGGCCTGGACCGCGCCGACGCCCTGGCCGCCCACTTCGAGACGGCCTATCGCGGCCAAATCAACACCCCCGGCGGGCCGTCCGTCGAGCGCCTGCTCGCGGCCCTGGGCAAGCTTGAACAACTCTATGACCTGATGTACCGCGTCGGCGGCTACACCAGCCTGGCCTTCGCCGCCAACACCCAGGACCCCGCCATCCTCAACGCCCAGCAGCGCGTTCAGCAGCGGCTGACCGCCGTGCGCAACCGTATCCTGTTCTTCGACCTGGAGTGGCAGGCGGTGGAGGACGAGGCCGCCGAGCGGCTGCTGGCCGACCCGCGCCTGGCCGACTACGCCCACAGCCTCCGCGTCGAGCGCATGTACAAACCTCACACCCTCAGCGAGGCGGAAGAGAAGATCGTCAACGAGAAGGACATCGCCGGCACCCAGGCCTGGCGGCGGCTGTTCACCGAGACCACCTCGGCGCTGATGATTCCCGTGCCCCGCGACGACGGGGTGGAGAAAATGACGCTGGACGCGACGCTGGCCCTCATGCGCGACCCCGACCGACCGACTCGCCAGGCCGCTCACGACGCGCTCTACGAGGTCCTGGCGACCCAGGAACACCTGCGCGCCTACATCTACGACTCCATCGTCCAGGACCGCCTGACCATGGACCGCCTGCGCCACTACCCCGACCCCATGGCCGCGCAGCACCTGAGCAACCAGATTGAACCCCGCGCCGTCCAGACAATGATGGAGGTGGTTGAGGCCAACTACGGCCTGGCCCACCAGTACTGGCGGCTCAAGGGGCGGCTGCTCGGCCTGGACAAGCCCACCATCTACGACCAGTACGCGCCCGTCGGCCAGACCTCGCACAAGCTCGGCTACGCCGAGTCGCAGGCCATCATCCTGGACGCGCTGGCCGGCTTTACGCCCGAGTTCGCCGCCATCGCCCGCCAGTTCTTCGACAAGAGTTGGATTGACGCCGAGGTGCGGCCCGCCAAGAGCGGGGGCGCCTTCTGCGCCGGCGTCACGCCGTCCCTGCACCCCTACATCCTCTGCAACTACAACGACAACCTGCGCGACTGCCTGACCGTCGCCCACGAACTGGGCCACGGCATCCACGACGTCCTCTCGGCCCGCAAGCAGAACATCTTCCACTACCACCCCAGCCTGCCCGTGGCCGAGACGGCCTCCGTCTTCGCCGAGATTACCGTCTTCGACCACCTGGTGCAGCGCCAGGGGAGCCAGGCCGACCAGTTGGCCCTGCTGTGCGGCACCATTGAGGACATGATGGCGACCGTATTCCGCCAGAACGTCCTGACGCGCTACGAGCAGCAGGCCTACGCCGCCCGCGCCGGCCAGCGCCTCTCGCCCGACCTGCTCAAGCAGTTCTGGTGGGATGCCAACGCGCCCTACTATGGCGACGCGCTCCAGATGACCGAGGGCTATCGCTGGGGCTGGTCGTACATCCCCCACTTCATCGGCACGCGCTTCTATACCTATGCCTACGTGTTTGGCGAGTTGCTCGTCCTGGCGCTGTATACACTGTATCGCGAGCAGGGAGCGGCGTTTGTGCCGGGCTTTATCCGGCTGCTGGAAAGCGGCGGCAGCGCGGCCCCGGCCGACCTGGTCAAGCCGCTGGGCATTGACCTCCAGGACCCGCAGTTCTGGCAGAAGGGCTTCGACGAGCTAGGCCGCCTCATCAACTGGGCGCAACGCCTGGCCGACGGCCGGCTGAACTAAGCCGACTGGGGAGCCGTAGAGCAGTAGAGGCTCGGCCTGTTGTGGGACCGAGCCTCTTATCCTATAATTCCTACACCGGCTTTAGAGGTAAGGAGCAAACGCATGACGCTTCCAGTGGTGGAGACGGCATCAGCCGAGCCAACGGAGCATCCGCACATTGTGCGGGTGGTAGGTGTGTGCGGCGGTCGCCCCCTCATCAAGGGCACGCGCATCTCCGTCAGCCATATCGCTGTCTTGTACAAGCGTGGCGCGTCGGTCGAGGAGATTGTCCAGGACTATCCCCACCTCACCCCGGCGGGGGTCCACGACGCCATTAGCTACTATCTTGACCACCAGGGGGAGATCGAGCAGGAAATCGCCGACGGTCGGGTGGAGACCCTAGCCGCGAAGTACAACTTTACGCTCGACGACCGCGGCTTTGTGCGGTTCACTGGTCAGGCGCACGAGGGGTAATGGCCGACATTCCGGATTTACTTATTGCCCTCTACACCGACGAAGACGTGACACCTGACCTCGCCCCTGCGCTTCGCTGGCGTGGTTATACGGCTGAAAGCACAGCCGAAGCGAACAACTTTGAACTGTCCGACGAGGCTCAGTTACGCTACGCAGCCCAGCGCGGTATGGCACTGCTGACCTACAATGCGCAGGATTTTATCCCCCTCGCCCAACTATGGTACGATCAGGAACGCGAACACGCTGGCATCATCCTGTCTGAGCAGTATGATCGCCACCAGTTTGGCGAGTTACTCCGACGGGTGCTGCGTCTGCTAGACAGCCTGACGGCTGACGAAATCAAAAACCAGGTTGTATTCCTCCAACAATACAAGTAAATCCGCCCAAGTCCTGTTTTGGGCTTGGGCGGATCGCCTTACTCTTCTGCGGCTGCCTCGTCGCACAGGGCGAGAATGCGCGCTTTGATGGCCGGGTTGACCTCGAAGTGGTGGTCCAGGAAGGCCAGGATCTCACGCGCCGACGCCACTGTCCCGGCGTACCCCTGCATCCAGCGCGGGAGGTTCTGGGCCGTCTGCGGAAAACGCTGCTCATAGCGCCGTTCGCGGGCGTAGACGTCTACGTGCGCCGGCTGCGGCGGCTCGACGCGGTCCGACAACTCCACCAGGCGGTCAACCGCATAGCCCTGGATGAAGCGCGCCGCTGACAGCCGTTCACCGCGCAGGTAGCGGCCCAACCCGACATAGAGATTGGTCAGCGCCTCACCCACCAGCCACTCCGCGCTCCGTGGCGGCCGCTGCGTGATGGGCGTCGCCACGTTAAACGGAACGTCGTAATCTTCGGCGCGCCACACTGGCACGGCCTGCGACGACCAGCCGCCGACCGCGAACTCCCCGGCTGGCACGTGGCTGGAGTCAAACACCGCGAACTCACAGAAGACCCCATCCTCAAACAGGAGTTTGTACCCGTGCGGCTCGTGCTGAAAGGCGTAGGCGATGGGCGCGACCCGCGCTAGCCAGTCGAGGTTGCCCATGAACACGGCGTGCTGGCCGGGGCGGGTGATGACAAAGAAGTCCAGGTCCGAGTAGGCGTCGAGCCTGTCGCGCTCCGGCCCGACCGAGCCTAAGCCAATCACGGCGAGCGCCTGACCTGTGTCGGCCACCGACTGGGCAATCGCGTCGAGGCGTTGCAGCAGGCGCTCCCGGTGATGCATGCGGTTCTCCTTACCCTCATCCTCCATCATCAGTCGTCAGTCGTCAGTCGTCAATCGTCAATCGTCCGTCCCTACGCCTCCACCATCACCTTGCCCGCCCTCAGCGCCTCCCAGGCGTGGCGGGCCTCTTCGACCGACGCGCCGTCCTCGATGGTCGAGACGTCGCCAGGGTCCTTGTCCAGCGTCACCGCTTTGAGTACCCGGCGCATAATCTTGCCGCTGCGTGTCTTGGGCAGCATGTGGACAAAGTTCATCTCCCCGATGACGGCCACCGGCCCAAGCTCACGGCGCACCGTGTCCAGAATCTCGCGCTGCAGCTCCGGCGACGGCTCCCGCCCTTGCTTGAGCACCACAAAGGCCGAGATGACCTCACCGCGCAACTCGTCGGGCCGGCCCGTCACGCCCGCCTCGGCCACGGCCGGATGCTTGAGGAAGGCCGTCTCGACCTCGATGGTCCCCAGGCGGTGCGCCGCGATCTTGATGATCTCGTCGGCGCGGCCAGCGAACCAGACGTAGCCGTCGGCGTCTATGTGCGCCGAGTCGCCCACGTAGTAGACGCCCTCGATGCGGCTCCAGTAGTCGCGGCCGTAGCGTTCCGGCTCGCCCCACAACCGCGCCGTCAGGCCGGGGAAGGGTTTTGTAATCGTCATGATGCCCTTCTCGCCCAGGGGCACCGGCTGGCCGTCGGGCGTCATGACTTCCGCCTGGATGCCCGGCAGGGGGATGCCGGCCGAGCCGGGCTTGATGGGCAGCATGCCCAGGCCGTAGGGGTTGCCGAAGATGGGGCCGCCCGTCTCGGTCTGCCACATGTGGTCAATGACCGGGATGCGGTCGTCCAGCACGTCCTTCTGGAGCCACTCCCAGGCCGGCGGGTTGAGTACCTCGCCCGCGCAGAAGACCCGCTCCAGCAAGGACAGGTCATAGCCCCGCGCCGGCTCGCTGCCGTAGCGCATCAGCAGGCGGACGGCGGTGGGCGAGGTGAAGACGCCGGTGACGCCGAAGTCCTCGATGATCTGCCACAGGATGTGCGGGCCGGGGTGAATCATCGCCCCCTCGAAGACGACCGTACTGCAACCAGCCAGGAGCGGCGCGTAGACGATATAGCTGTGGCCGACGATCCAGCCAATGTCCGAGGTGGACCACCACACGTCGGTCGGCTTGAGGCCAAAGACCCAGTTCCCCATACTGTGGATGTGGACCTGGTAGCCGCCGTGGGTGTGGCCGGCCAGCTTGGGCTTGGCCGTTGTGCCCGACGTCGCCAGGATAAAGGCCGGCTCGTTGGCCTCCATCTCGACGTGGCCGGCGTCCTGACCCTTGCCGCCGGCCAGGAACTCGTCCCACTCCATGTCGCGGCCCGCCTGCATGGGGATGTCTAGGCCAGTGCGCCGCCAGACGACCACCTTCTCGACGGCCTGGCCGCCCAGTTCCATCGCCTGGTCCACGATGCCCTTGAGCGGCACGTCCTTGCCCATGCGATAGGTCACGTCGGCGGTGAAGACGAGGCGCGAGCCGCTAGCCTGGACACGGTCGGCCAGGGCGCCCGCGCCGAAGCCGGCGAAGACGACCGAGTGGATGGCGCCGATGCGCAGCGTCGCCAGCATGAGGATAATGGCTTCGGGGGTGGTGGGCATGTAGATCGTGAGGCGGTCGCCCTTCTGGATGCCCAGGCCGCGCAGCGCGCGGGCGACCTTCTCGACCTCGCGCAGGAGTTGGGCGTAGGTGTACAGCCGCTTCTCGCCGCGCTCGTTGACGTAGATCAGCGCGGTGTGGCCGCCCCAGCCGCGCGCCACGTGGTGGTCCACGCAGTTGTAGGCCATGTTGGTCAGGCCGCCCGCGAACCAGCGAAATGAGGGATAGTCTGCCTCAAACACCTTGTCCCAGACACGGAACCAGGGGAGGTCGCGCGCCGCCCGACCCCAGAATGCGTCGGGGTTGTCGCGGGCCTCGCGCTGCCAGCGTCGTACAATTGGACTTACCAGGTCTACCATACCGCCCTCCAGCGTGGGAGAATAGGAGTAACCAACATGGGCAGGGGTGTGAGCGAAGACGTGAGGCCCATGATAGCATCATAGAGCGGGATGTTCAAGCCCGCATAAGCGCGGCGTTAAGTTTCGGTAAAGTCAGGACGCTTTCGACTGTCACCCTGAGCCGAAGGCGAAGGGTCTCGCGTTGCATGAGGCGAGATGCT
>CAZFUK010000273.1:0-7108 GCA_964522005.1 uncultured Anaerolineales bacterium
CCGCTCGACGCGCAGGCGGTGAGCCGTCGCCAACACGTCGGCGTGGGTGTAGCCGAAGGGCGGGTCGAACTTGTAGCAGGCGATTTCGAGCAACTGGCCGTTGGGGTCGCGGAAATAGATCGAGTCCATGAAGCCCCGGTCAATGTTGCCCGTGTTCTGGATACCCCGCTCTGCCAAGCGGTGGGCGATCTGGGTGTAGGTGGCGCGCGAGACGGTCAGGGCGAGGTGGTGCAGGTTGCCAATGCCCTCCGGGTTCGGCGCGGGGTCGTTCTGGCGGGTGGGGCGCACAAAGAAGGTCAGCAGCCGCCCGTCGCCCGGGTCGAAGTACAGATGCGTCTCCTCGGGCACGTCCAGGTTGGGCTGCTCGAAGATAAACGGCATGCCCAGCACGCCGGTGTAGAAGTCAATGGTCGCCTGGCGGTTGGAGCCGACGAACGTAATATGATGCACTCCCTGAACTTGAATGCGCGACATGGTCTCTCCGTCTTGTGAAAAAGGAGTATACTTAAGGAGAAGGTTAACCGCTATGCCCTTACCCCCGGTGGGCGAACCGCCCTGCCTGAGCTGCCGCGCGCTGTGCTGTCGCGGCTTCAAGACCGTGCCGGTCTACCCGGACCGCTATCCCCAGGACGCCGCCTTTGTCGAGGCGGGCTATGCCGAGCGGTGGGGGCCGCTGTGGGTGATTCCCCGCGAGGGTCAGCGCTGCGCCTACCTGGACGACGAGACCAGCCTGTGCCTGGTCCACTCCGAACGCCCCCACGCCTGCCGTGACTACGACTGCCGCGTGCCCTGGTCCGCGCGCAACCTGATTGCCATGCTGGAGCAGGAAGGGCTAGACGGTTCGGACGCCCCCACCTGGCCTATCATTCTCGACGCCGCGCGGCAGTAGCCCCGCCGCGCTGTAGACGGCCAGCACGGCCGCCAACGAGCGCCGCCCCTCCTCGCCCGTCACCATCGGTGGCCGCCCGCTTCGTACCGCCGCCACAAAGTCGGCCACTATGCGCTGGTGGTTGTCGAGCTTGATGCCGCTCGGCCTGGCCCCGGCCCCGACGTCCGCTCCGCTCGCCGCCTGACGCATTGGCTCGCCCAGCCGCCCCCAGCGCAGCACCGCTTCACCCTCCACCTGGACCCCGCCGGCCGTGCCGTAGACTTCGAGCCGGTGTGGGAAGCCCGGCGCGGCGGCGGTGGTCGCGGCGAGGACAGCCTGCGCCCCGCCGGGGAACTGGAGCGTCGCCGAGACCACGTCCTCGACTTCAATGGCGTGGGCCAGGGTGCCCGCCTGCGCCTGAACCGCGAGCGGGTCGCCCATCCACCAGACCAGCAGGTCCACCAGGTGGATACCCTGGTTCATCAGCGCCCCGCCGCCGTCGAGCGCCCACGTCCCGCGCCAGCGCGCGCTGTGGTAGTAGGCCATGTCGCGCCAGTAGGGAATGGTGACCACGGCTAGCGTCGGCTTCCCCAGGTCGCCCGCGTCCAGGGCCGCCTTGACCTCCCGAAAGACGGGGTCGGCGCGGCGCTGGAGCACGACGCCCAGCCGCACGCCGACCGCCGCGCACGCCTCGACCGCCCGGTCGGCTTCCGCCAGGCTCAGGGCCATCGGCTTCTCGACCAGCACGTGCTTGCCGTGCCGCGCTGCCGCCACGACCTCGCGGGCGTGCTGGCCGCTTGGCGTGCAGACGACCACGGCATCCACGCTGTCGTGGGCCAGCAGGTCGCCCGGCGCGAGGCAGGGGACGCCAAAGGCCGCCTCGGCTTCGGCGCGGCGTTCGGGGTTGTCCCGCGCCACAGCGACCAGCTTCGCCCCGGGTGTCTCACGGATGGCCGCCGCGTGATAGCCGGCGATCATGCCCGCGCCGAGCAGGCCAAAGCGCACCTCGTCCATGCGGTTCCCCTCTTTGTCCCTCCCTCTCCCCCTGGGGGAGGGAACGCCTCACCTCTACTGTCAGGCTACTAACGAGGCGAGCGGTGTGACTTGCACCCCCGCCGCTTCCAGACGACGGCGCAACTCCGCGCCAATCTGCGGCGCGGTCGGGCCGTCGCCGTGCATGCAGATCGTGTCGGCGCGCAGACGAACCCGCGTGCCGTCGTGGGCGACCACCTCGCCATCGCGGACCATGCGCAGCACCTGCTCGGCGGCCTGCTGAGGGTCGTGAATCATGGCGTCGGGCAGCCGCCGCGAGCGCAGCGCGCCGTTGGCCTCGTACACCCGATCGGCAAAGGCTTCCTCGGCCACGCGCAGCCCGACGGCCCGGCCGGCTTCGACCAGGTGCGAACCGGCCAGCCCGACCAGGATGAGTTCGGAGTCCAGGCGGACGACGGCGCGGGCGATGGCCTCGGCCAGGGCGGCGTTGGCCGTGGCGTCGTTGTACAACTGACCGTGGGGCTTGACGTGGACCAGCCGGACGCCGTTGGCCTGGGCGATGCCGGCCAGCGCGGCCGTCTGGTAGAGGACATACGCTTCGGCCTCGGCGGGCGACAGGGCCATGCTGCGGCGGCCAAAGCCCAGCAGGTCAGGGTAGCCCGGGTGCGCCCCGACACCCACGCCGTGCTCGCGGGCCAGCCGCACCGTGCGCTCCATGACCAACGGGTCGCCCGCGTGCCAGCCGCAAGCGATATTGGCTGACGTGATGACGGCCATCATGGCGGCGTCGGACCCCAGAGTCCACGCCCCGAAGCTCTCCCCCATGTCACAATTGAGGTCTACGCGCATAGCTCCCCTGTCTTACGAGACATGATTGATGGCGAGGGCATACATGTCTCCAGCCGATAGCCCCGCAGCTGCCGCTGACTTGCTCAGAGTGTACTCGAATCGGCCACATTTAGCAATCAGCCGGAATCAGGTCAGAGCTTTGTTGCGCTGACGACATAGTCCATGTAGAATAACCCTGTTCGCCCCGGTCCGCCTGGTGGCCCCACCGCCACGCCTCACGGCTTCGCCTCAAGGACACCTGCCGTGGAAGATACCGCCCGCATCCTCACGCTGGCCCCGCCGCCCGCCGACGCCAGCCTCCCCTATGGACCGGACCCCCTCCAGTTTGGGGACCTGCGCCTGCCGGCCGGCCCCGGCCCGTGGCCCGTCGTCGTCGTGGTTCACGGCGGCTTCTGGAAGGCCGCCTACTCGCTGGACCACATTGGCTGGCTGTGCCAGGCCCTCACCCGCCGTGGCTACGCGACCTGGAGCCTGGAATACCGGCGCGTGGGTCAGCCGGGCGGCGGCTGGCCGGGCACGTTCCTGGATGTGGCCCACGGCGTGGGGCGTCTGCACGTCCTGGCGGAGCGTTTCCCCCTCGACCTGGCCCGCGTCGCCGTGATCGGCCACTCGGCGGGCGGGCACCTGGCCCTGTGGGTCGCGGGCGCGCACCGCGTCCCGCCCGGCTCACCCCTGCGCGTGGACGCCCCCCTGCCCGTGCGGGGGGCCGTGTCCCTGGCCGGCGTCAACGACCTGCGGAGAGCCTGGGAACTGGGCCTCGGCTCCGACGCCGTCGCTGCCCTCATGCGCGGCAGCCCCGACGACCACCCTGACCGCTACGCCGCTGCCTCGCCCCAGGCGCTGCTGCCGTTGGGCGTGCGGCAGGCGGTCGTGCACGGCACGGCCGACCCTACCGTGCCCTTCGAACTGGGCCAGCGCTATGCCGAGGCGGCGCAGGCGGCAGGCGATGATGCCGTCCTGTGGGCGCTGCCCGACATGGGCCACTTCGAGGTGATTGACCCCTACTCCGACGCCTGGCCGACCGTCCAACAGGCGGTAGCCTATGTTTTGGGCTAGCTTGATTGCCCCACCCTTCGAGGCTGCATGGACTTCTTCACTCAGGTTGTCGTGTTTCTCGCCTTTGTCCTGGCCGGCGCCGTCAACGCCGTCGCGGGCGGCGGGACCGTGTTCTCGTTTACCTCGCTGGCCTGGGCCGGGCTGCCGCTGGTCCAGGCCAACGCCACCAACTCGACGGCCCTCGTGCCCGGCTCGCTCGGCAGCGCGCTCGCCTTTCAGCGCGACCTGCGCGACCAGTGGCGCATCCTGCTGATTCTGCTGGTCCCCACGGTGCTGGGCAGCCTGCTGGGCGCCTTCGTCGTCGCCAACACGCCTGAAGCCGTCTTCCGCCGCATCGTCCCGTTCCTGGTTCTGTTCGCCACCCTCGTCTTCGCCGGGCGCAACTTCCTGACGCGCCTCGCCCTCCGCCAGCGCGGCGGCGCCAAGACGCGCGTGGACCACGTCACGCCCATGAGCCTGGCGCTGGGCTGCGTCCTCCAGTTCATCATCGCCCTCTACGGCGGCTACTTTGGCGCGGGCATCGGCATCTTGATGCTGACCTCGATGAGCGTCATGGGCATGGCCGACATGCACCGCATGAACGCCCTCAAGTACCCGCTCGCCATCGCCATCAACGGCACGGCCTCGCTATTCTTCATCGCGTCGGGCCGCGTCATCTGGTCCGTCGCCTGGTGGGCCGCCCTCGGCGCCCTCATGGGCGGCTACGTCGTGGCGCGGCTGATGCGCCGCCTGGATCAGGACTTGATTCGCAGCGCGGTTGTGGTGGCGGGTGTTGTGGTGACGGTGTGGATGTTTGTGCGCTTATGAGGTGACGAATGGGCTATGCCGTCGAACTCTACTTCAATCCCGAAGTAGAGACTGCCGCGCTCAATCTGCGACGCCGTCTCGCCGACGCGGGCGTCGCATCCGCGCTGGGTGAGCTAGGCGACCGCCCCCACGTCAGCCTCGCCGTCCTGCACGACCTGGACGTAGCGGCGGGCGTGGCGCTGCTGGAGCAGTTCGCCCGCGCCACCCCCCCCTTTCCGGTTAGCCTGGCCTCGGTCGGCGTCTTCCCGACCAGCGAGGGCGTCCTGTTCCTGGCCCCCGTGATGACCGAGAGGCTGTGGCAAGTCCACCACGACTTCCACCGCCGTCTCGCCGGCGTCAAGGCGCGGCCCAGTGACCTTTACCTCCCCGACCGCTGGGTCGCCCACAGCACGTTGGGCTACAACGTCCCAGTATCCCAGATGGGGTTGGCTGTCGCAACCTGTCTGGCGCACTTTCGGCCCCTGACAGGGACCTTCATCGAGGTGGGGCTGATCGAGTTCCGCCCGGTCCAGACGTTGGCGGTGTTCAAGCTGCTAGGGGAGACGCTGTGAGCCTGTTCAGCGGGGGCGGTTGGTTAGGCGTGTCGTGGCTCGTCTGGGCGCTGCTGTGCCTGGGCATCGCCGTCGCCTACACCGTCTACTGGCCTCGACTACGGACGCCAGAGCCGGCCCAGAGGCGCGCCCCGTGGCAGACCTTCGTCCTGCGCTGGCTCCACGGGCTGACATGGTACCTGCTCGCCCTGTTCTGCCTGCTGCGGCTGTGGCTGCCGCTGGATGTGGCAGGCTATGCCAACTGGGTCGCGCTCCTGGCCCTCGTCTGCTATCTGGCGTTCATTGGAACCCTCGCCGGCGAGCGGCTGCGCCGCGTCTAGCGCGGCTCAAGAAAAAGCCCCCTCGGGGGCTTGGCCCGGGGAGGCTAACAGGGTGGAGGGTGAGGCTCGGATTGGGGCTAGAGACAGGGTTGGGGCAGCGTGTAGGGCAGCCAGCTCAGGCTCAGATAATGCTTGATGCCGACGAGGCGCAACGTGGCGCGGGCGGCGAGTGGGAACGCGGGCAGGGCTTCGTCGGCGTCGAGAATCACGGGGTGGCCGACACGATAGTTGACGCTCCGCCAGCGGATGGTACACTCCCCGGCCGCCAGCACATTCCGCAGCCAGTCCGTCTCACCATAGGGCAACGGGATGATAAAGCCGTCTTCCGTCTCCTCAGCGAAGACGGGGGTGGCATAGGGTTGGCCTGACCGACGACCGACGTGTTTGACCACGGCGTATACCCGCCGGCCGGCGAAGGTCAGCATGAGCGGATTGTAGAACCACTTGTTGAACTGCCGAATGCTATCGCGGACGAGCGGCTTGAACACGGCATTCGGGCTTGCCATACGACGCGCTCCTTCTAGGGGGTCACAAGCCCGCTAACACACCCCTGCCATGATACCGCGAATTCCCCCACTGTAGAGAGTAGGATTGTTTCTGTCAGGATAAGGTCGCTTCACCAATGCACGGTTGGCTTGGGACGTGGAGACTTGGGATAGCGCTTGGGCTGGGCCTGGCCCTGCTTCTGCTACTGCTAGGGGGGAAGGTCACGGTGGCCCCGGCGAAGGCGGGTCCGGCCGCGCAAGCGCCAACGCGGCCCGCGCCGACGCCCGTGCCGACCGTGGGGCCTCGGGCGGGCAGCACGGCCACGCCGAGCGCCCCGCCCCTCACCCCGCGTCAGTTTACGCGGAACCTGCTGACCCTGCTGGTCTGCATCGTCGCGCTGATGATCGGGTTGAGCCTGGTGGTCGCCTATGGGGTACGCGGCTGGTGGCGGCGGCGTTAGCCTGTCCTCGTATCTAATCGAACGCAATCGAACGTGAGTCGAGTGAGGTGGCTATGACAACGCGACTCTACCTGGTGCGCCACGGCGCGACTACGCTCAGCCTCGAAGACCGCTTCGCCGGGGCGATTGATGTCGAACTGTCCGACGAGGGCCGCCGCCAGGCCGAGACGCTGGCCGTCCGCCTGGCCGACGACCCAATCTGCGCAGTCTACTGTAGCCCCATGCGCCGCACGCTGGAGACGGCCTCCATCATCGCCCGCCCCCATGGTCTCACGCCCACGCCGGCCGAGGGGCTGCGCGAAATCCACCACGGCCACTGGGAGACGCTGAGCCGCGCCGACGTAGAGGCACAGTTCCGCGACGAGTACGCGGCGTGGGAGGAAGACCCCTTCACTTTCGCGCCAGAGGGGGGCGAGTCGGGGCTGAGCGTTCTGGCGCGGGCCTTGCCTGTCGTGCGCGCCGTCGTCCAGCAGCACCACGACGAGAACGTCATCCTGGTCTCGCACAAGGCCACCATCCGCCTACTCATCAGCAGCCTGCTGGGCTTCGACCCGCGCGGCTACCGCGACCGGCTGGGCCAGGAGCCGGCCTGTCTGAACATCCTGGACTTCAAGGACCCCGTGCGCGCCCGTTTGATGCTGTTCAACGACATCTCCCACTACGCCGACGCGCCGGGCCGCGCCCAGGGCCGCCTGTCGCGCTGGTGGGACAGCGAGCC
>CAZFUK010000274.1:0-7105 GCA_964522005.1 uncultured Anaerolineales bacterium
TCTTCCAGAACTACGCCCTCTACCCGCACAAGAACGTCTACGGCAACATCGCCTTCGCCCTCCAGTTGCAGCGCCGCCCGAAGGCCGAAATCGAGGAGCGCGTGCGCCGCGTGGCGGGCGCCCTGGAACTGGACCGCCTGCTCGACCGCCGTGTCTCCCAGCTATCGGGCGGCCAGCAGCAGCGCGTGGCCCTGGCGCGGGCGATGGTCAAGGAGCCTAAAGTCTTCCTGTTTGACGAGCCGCTGTCGAACCTGGACGCCGCCCTGCGCACGCGCATGCGCATCCAGGAAGAGGCGATGATTCTGTCCGACTACATCGCCGTCATGCGCGATGGGGTCGTGGTCCAGTACGGCCCGGCCGACGAGGTCTACCGCCGCCCCAACCACCTCTACGTGGCGACCTTCATCGGCAAGCCGCGCATGGGCACGGTGGAGGGCCGACTGCGGCTGGGCGGGGGGCAGGCCGTCTTCGAGACAGAGGGGCTGAGCATGGCGTGGCCCGTCCAGACCACGACCACACTCGACCAGCCGGTGACGCTGGGTGTCCGCGCCGAGGACGTGCGCCTCGAAACCGGCGGCCGCCTGGAGACGCGCGACGGCTTCGCGGGCGAGCTCGCGCTGCTGGAGCCGCTGGGGTCCGACACCTATGTCGAGGTCGCCCATAACGGCGTCTCGCTCACCGGCCGCGTCGAGCCCGACCGCCGCCTGCGCGTGGGCGAGCCGGTCACGCTCCAGGCGCCGTGGCGCAAGCTGCACTTCTTTGATGCGGACGGCAGAAGACTAAAGATTGAAGATTAAAGACTGATGACTGGAGATCAATCATCAATCATCAATCATTCGTCTACAGTCTTCCGTCTTTTCGGGAGCCCGTCTTGACACGACTCGTCGCCGCCGAGGGGCGGGCCGTGCTGGTGGAGATGCCGGAGCCGACGCCGGGGCCGGGTGATGTCCTGGTGCGGCCCGCCTTCTCCGTCATCAGCAGCGGCACCGAGATGCACATCATCGAGGGCACGGCCAGCCCCGACACCTTTGGCCGTGACACCTACCCCGGCCCGCTGTTCAAGCAGCGCCCCCAACTGCGCAGCGCCTCGCCGCGCTGGGACGGGCCGCAGCCGCCCCTCGCCCCGCCCGGCCTCGCGCCGCTGGGCTACAGCCTGGCCGGCACGGTGGTCGCCGTGGGCGACAGGGTGCCCGACCTCCAGCCGGGCGACCGCGTCGCCTGCTCGGGCAACCAGTGCGCCGTCCACGCCGAGCGCGTCGTCGTCCCGCGCAACCTCGTCGCCCCCCTGCCCGACGGCGTGCCCCTGGACCAGGCGGCGTTTGTCACGCTGGGCGCGATTACGATTGAGAGCCTGCGACGCACGGGCTGCATGTTTGGCGAGACGGTGGTGATCTACGGGCTGGGCCTGCTAGGGCTGCTGGCCGTCCAGGTGGCGCGGTACGCGGGCTACCAGGTCGTCGGGCTGGACATTGACGACCGCCGCGTCGAGCAGGCCCTCGACCTCGGCGCCCACCGCACCCTCAACCCCGACCGCGAGGACCCGGTCGAGGCCGTCAAGGCCGTCACCGAAGGCTTCGGCGCGGACGCCGTGCTCCTGGCCGTGGTGAGCGAGTCGAGCGAGCCGCTCAACATCGCCTTTGACCTATGCCGCCACAAAGGCCGCGTCGTCGGCCTGGGCCTGTTCGGCATGACGGTCTCCCGCGACCGCATGTACCGCCGCGACGTGACCCTGGTGCCCTCCATCGCCTACGGGCCGGGCCGCTATGACCCGGTCTACGAAGAGGGCGGCGTGGACTATCCCATTGGCTACGCGCGGTGGACCGAGGGCCGCAACATGGGCATGTTCCTGCGCCTGCTGGCCGAGGGCCGGCTGGAAGTCGCCTCCCTCGCTCCGACGCGCGTGCCCTTCGCCGACGCGCCCCAGGCGTATGAGATGCTCCGACGCCCTGACCGCCCACCCACCGTGATGCTGGCCTACGACGCCTGACCCTCTCACCCCAGCGGAGCCATCCCCATGCCCATCCGTGTCTTCCAGGTAGACCCTGCCCCGACCCTGATGCCCTACGACTACGAGCGGGAAGCCATCGCCCAGGCGGGCGGTGAGTTTGTCATCGGCCACTGCGACACCGAGGACGACGTGCTGCGCCAGGCGGGTGACGCCGAAATCCTGCTCGTCTCGTGGAAGCACATTGTCACGCCCCGCGTCATGGACGAGTTGCCCCACGTGCGGCTGCTGGCGCGCTGGGGCGTGGGCTATGACCAGTTCGACCCGGCGGCGGCCCAGGCGCGTGGCATCGCCGTCGCCAACACCCCCAACTACTGCACCGAGGAAGTCGCGGAGCATACCATCGCCCTGCTGCTCAGCGCGGCGCGGCGGGTGCCCCACTTCCACCAGGAATTCCGCGCCGGCGCCTGGCCTCACTACCGCGCCCGGCCCATGTACCGCCTGGCCGGTCGGACGCTCGGCCTGATTGGCCTGGGCCGCATCGGCGCGGCGGTCGCCTGGCGGGCGCGGGGGCTAGGCCTGCGGGTCATCGCCGCCGACCCCTTCCTGAACCCGGACCAGATTCGCGAGCGCGGCGCGGAGCCGCGTTCGATGGACGAGCTGCTGGCCGAGGCGGACTACATCTCGCTGCACGTCGCCCTCTCGCCCGCCACCCGTCACCTGATCAACGCCGAGGCGTTGGGCCGCATGCAGCCTCACGCGATTCTGATTAACACCTGTCGGGGGCCGGTGGTGGACGAGGGCGCGCTGACGGATGCCCTGGCGAGCGGGCGTATTGGGGGGGCCGCGCTGGATGTCTTCGAGAGCGAACCGCTGTCGCCGGACAGCCCGCTGCGCGCCCTCGACAACGCGATTCTGACGCCCCACGCGGCGGCCTACTCGGAGCAAAGCTGGTTCGGCCTGCGCGAGGAGATGGTCCAGGTCGTTACCGACTGGATGCGCGAGAGCTGGTGCCGCTCGGTGGTCAATCCGGGAGTGCGGGGGAACTTGAGGCCACGGTTAACCATATGAAAATCACCAACGTCGAAACCATCTATGTCAAAGCGCCGCTGCCCTATGCCACCGGCCCGGCGACGTGGTACTACACCGACCGCGACGCCTTGCTCGTGCGAATCAGCACCGACGAGGGGCTGGTCGGCTGGGGCGAGACGGCGGCCCTGGCGGGCGTGAGGTACATCATCGAGCGCCAGATCGCGCCGGCGCTCATCGGCGCGGACCCGCGTGACCACCGCGCCCTGTGGCGGAAGATGTGGGGCATGAACTTTGGCGACGGCATGGCCGTGGGCGGCGTAGACATCGCCCTCCACGACCTGTGGGGCAAGGCGCTGGGCGTGCCGGTCTACGCCCTCTACGGCGGCAAGCTGCGCGACCGTGTGCCGGCCTACGCCTCGTCGCTGACCTACCGCCGCGACCTGGACCCCAACGAGCAGTACCCTGAAGAGGCGGTCCAGTTGGTCGAGCGGGGCTTCCGGGCCATCAAGCTGCGCATCGGGGGCCAGCCCCTGCGGCGCGACATCGAGATGGCCCGCCGCGTGCGCGAGGCCGTCGGCCCGGACATCCTGCTCACGGCTGACGGCAACGGCGCGTACTCGCTGGCGACGGCCATCCCCATGGGCAAGGCGCTCGAAGAACTGGGCTACTACTGGTTTGAGGAGCCGCTGCCCCAGCCGGGGCACGCCGGCTACGCCGAGATGACGCGCACGCTCGACATCGCGGTGGCGGGCGGCGAGGGGCTTGGCTCGCGCCTGGCGTTCAAGGACCTGCTGGACCGGGGGGCGGTGGACATCATCCAGCCGGACCCGGCCTTGTGCGGCGGCATCCGCGAGTGCCTGTTCATCTCTGAGCTGGCGAAGCTCTACGGCTTGCAGAGCATGCCCCACTGCTGGGCGGGCGCGATTGTCCACGCTGCCGTGCTGCACGTCCTGGCGCTGCTGCCCGACGCTAGTTGGTCGCGCGCGGCCGAGCCGCCGCTGCTGGAGATGGATGTCGTGCCCAACCCCTTCCGCGAGGAGCTGGTGACGCAGCCGTTCCGGCTGGAGGACGGGCAGGTCGCCATTCCGACGGGGCCGGGCTTGGGCATCGAGATAGACGAGGCGGTGGTGCAACGCTATAGGGAGTAGGGAGTGGGGGGAATACGTGATGCGTGATGCGTGATGCGTATTTCGTAATGCGTATTTCGTATTTCGGGACAGGGAAATACGGAATACGCACTACGCAATAGGAAATAGGAGGCACGATGGCGGAACTGGGAATTGGCCTGCTAGGGTCGGGCTACATGGGGATGACCTACGCCGAGTGTATCGCCAAGTTTAATACGCGGGCGCGGCTCGCCGCTGTGTCGGGCGGGACGCGGGCGCCGGGGCTGGCCGAGAAACATGGGGTGGCCTACGAGCCGACGTACGAGGGGCTGCTGGCGCGGCCCGATGTCCAGGCTGTGCTCATCGCCACGCCCCACACGGCGCACCGCCCCCAGGTCGAGGCGGCGGCGGCAGCGGGCAAGCACGTCCTGGTCGAGAAGCCGATGGCGACCAACGTGGCCGACTGCACGGCCATGATCGAGGCGTGCCAGCGGCCGGGGGTGCGCTTGCAGGTGATTCAAACGCTGCGCTTCCGGGGCACGCTCAAGCGGGCCAAGGCGCTGCTGGACGAAGGGGCGATTGGCGAGGTGCGCATGCTGAGCGGGCGGTCGCTGTTCGCCAACTACGTCGCCGACGAGAAGTCGTGGGCCAACCAGCCCGACGAGGGCGGCGCCTACCTCGACATGGGCGTCCACAACTTCGACATCATGCGCTTCCTGCTCGGCGCGGAGCCGCAGCGCGTCTACAGTCAGGTCGTGACGTACAAGTACCCGGCCCACATGGGCCTCAACGCCATGCACGAGCTGCTGTTCACCAACGGTGTGCATGTCCAGCACTGGATGGCCTACCAGATGCCGGCGCCCGGCCTGCCCGACTCCGGCCACCGCTACTGGGTCGTTGGCTCGGAGGGCATCCTGGACATTGACGGCTATGGCAAGCTGCTGCTCGGGCGCGGCACGGGCTGGGAACTCGTCTGGGAGCAGCCCGCCATTGACTTCATCAACCGCCCCCTGGAGGCCACGCGCCTGGAAGCCTTCTTCACCCAGACCCAGGCCTTTGTGGACGACATCCTGGACAACCGCCCCGACACGGTGAGCGGGACGGATGGCCGCGCGGCGGTCGCTATTGTCGAGGCGGCGCGGCGGTCGGCGGCGACCGGCCAGGCGGTGGAGTACACCCCGCCGGCATAGAGGTGAGTGGACGGAAGAAGGCTAGACAGAATTGACAGAATTCGCGGAATGAACAGAATGGAATCAACGCCTTCTCGAACAGGCTCTAATTCTGTCAATTCTGTCTAATATCCGAGGAGGAACCCATGTTCGGACGACGCTCGGTGAGTGTGCTGCTCATCACCCTGCTGCTGATCCTCAGCGCGTGTTCGCAGGCCGCGACGCCCACGCAGCCCGCCGCGAAACAAGACGCCCCGGCCCCGGCGGCCCCACAGCCCGCCGCGCCCACCCAGGCGCCCGCCCAGGCGCCGGCCGCCAAACAAGACGCCCCCAAGGCCGCGCCCGCCGTGGGGAAGCTCGGTGGCGAACTCCGCTACGGCATGAACAACGAGCCGGACTCCCTCGACCCGGCCAAGACCGCCCAGGCGTCCGCCTTCAACGTGATGATGAACCTGTACGACACGCTCATCTGGCAGGACCCGACGGACCTCAAGTACAAGCCGGGGCTGGCCGAGAGTTGGGAAAGCTCGGCCGACGGGCTGACGCACACCTTCAAGCTGCGCAAGGGCGTCAAGTTCCACGACGGCACGCCCTTCAACGCCGAGGCCGTCAAGTTTAGCTTCGACCGCCTGGCCGACCCGGCCACCAAGTCGCCCTTCGCCAACGGCAAGCTCGGCCCCTACCAGGAGACCAAGGTGGTGGACGAGTACACGGCGCAGGTAGTGCTCAAAGCGCCCTACGCCGCGTTCTACGACGCGCTGAGCCAGACGTGGCTGGCGATTGTCTCCCCGACAGCGGTCAAGAAGTACGGCGACGACTTTGGCCGCAACCCGGTCGGCACGGGCTTTATGAAGTTCAAGGAGTGGGTGCCCAAGGACCACATCACCCTGGAACGCAACAACGACTACAATTGGGGGCCGACCTTCTGGAACCACGTCGGCCCGGCCTTCCTGGAACGCATCACCTTCCTCGGCATCTCCGAGAACGGCGCGCGGCTGACGGCCTTCGAGAGCGGCGACCTCCAGATCATCGAGACGGTGCCCGAGGGCGACTTCGACCGCCTCAAGAAGTCGGGCAAGTACCAGATGTTCGCCGCCCGCACGCCTGGCGCGCCCATGACCATCTACCTGAACACCGAGAAGCCGCCCTTTGACGACATCAACGTGCGCAAGGCGCTGCTCCACGGCCTCAGCCGCCCCGACCTGGTCAACACCGCCTTCTTCGGGCTGTACAGTCCCGCCGACGCGCCGCTGTCGGAGAATACGCTGCATTACGCCAAGAAGGCCAGCGGGATGTACCCGTATGACCTGGAGAAGGCCAAGAAGCTGCTCGACGACGCGGGCTGGAAGGCGGGCGCCGACGGCGTGCGCGAGAAGGGCGGCCAGAAGCTGGTTGTGGACTTCGTCAACCTGACCACCTATGAGCCGATGGTCGTCGCGACCCAGGCGCTGCTCAAGCCGCTCGGCTTCCAGGTCAACGTCAAGGTGTTCGACCAGGCCACCCGCGTCAGCATGGGCAACAAGGGCGAAGGCCACATGTTCTCGACGGCCATCATTGACAGCGACCCCGGCGCCATCCAGTTGACCTACCACTCGCGCAACCTGGGCGGGTTCAACTGGTCGCGCATCAAGGACGCGACGCTGGACAAGCTGCTGGACGACCAGGCCAAGGAGCCGGACCCGGCCAAGCGCGCCGCCCTGCTCGAACAGGCGCAGGTGCGCATCATGGAGAACGCCTACTCGTTCCCGGTCTACAGCTTCACCCGTCTGTTCGCCGCCAGCGCCAAGGTCAAGGGCTTCCGCACCCACCCGCTGGGCAGCTACCCCTACCTGTACGAGGTGTCCCTGGAGTAG
>CAZFUK010000275.1:0-1314 GCA_964522005.1 uncultured Anaerolineales bacterium
TACCCTGAACTCAGCTGTTTCGAGCCATGCGAATTGAGTCCATCCTGTAGGATGCTGACGAAAGGAGAAAGCTGCCGGGCCGACTTCTGTCAACGGTTGCCAGCCCTCGTCTAGCTCCTTCTGCAAGGCCGTCAACAATTCCATCTGAACTCGTGACCAAACCCTAAATCGAACCTGTGACTCTGTATAGGCGCCATTACCCTCAATTTGATAGTGCCCGCCGTCACCTTCAGACCATACCTGAACGAAGTCTTTATATTCCCATTCTGTGGAAGTACTAGATGCGCCAGAAGGATCGGTAATTGAGGCTCCACAATGGAGGCAAAACTTGCTATGGTTGGGAATTTCCTTTCCGCAAGTTGGACAATACATACTTGACCTCCTCAAGGGAACGACTATAAGTGTCTAGTATAGGCTCTCTCTCAGGAGTGGGCCTTGGGATTAGTCGTTTGCGCTTTGTGTTCTTCCATGTAGGCGCGGAGGAGGGCGTTGATGCGAGTCTGGTAGCCCGCTCCTTGCTCCTTGAACCAGTCCAGCACGTCGCTATCTACCCGCAGAGTAAGCTGTGTCTTGGTACGCGGCTGTAGCCCACGCTTGACAATGGCCCGTGCAAACATCTCCGGCGTCACTTCTGGCAAGTCCGAGAGGTCAATATCCTCATCCTGCATCGCGTCTAGCTTGGCTAAATCAGTGCCTGACCTGTTCAAAGTAGTCTCGCTCTTCATATTGGGTTTACGGATGTTGGCTTGGCGCTTGGCTTCGTCCCATTCGAGGTCCATAATCCAATTGTAGCTACACTGTGTAGTGACGTCAAGCCGGGGATTGGTGAACGATGGCGTACTATGACCAGATTGCGCGGCAGTGGCACGCGGTGACGGGCGACGCGGGTGGGGCGTTCAAGGAACTGGCGCTCAACGACGCCCTGCTGCGCCACCTGCCCGGCATCGAAGGCCGCGCCCTCCTGGAACTGGGGGCCGGTAACGGCTACTTCATGCCGCTGGTCATGCGCCGCTTCTCGGGGCAGACGCCGGCCGCCATCGTGGTCACCGACCAGTCGGAGGCCCTGCTGCGTATCGCCAGGACCCAGTTCCGTCTGCCGGGCGCGACGTACCAACGCCTGGATGTGCGGCAGCCCTTCCCCTTCGCGGCGGGCCAGTTTGACGTGGTCCTGGCCGCCATGCTGTTTAATGAAGTGCCCAACGCCGGGTTCAGACACGCGCTCCAGGAGTGTCGGCGGGTGCTGGCCCCCGGTGGGCTGTTGCTCATGGCCGTCCTGCATCCCCGGTTTGTCCAGAGCCTCGACGAGCGGGGCGT
>CAZFUK010000275.1:1414-7068 GCA_964522005.1 uncultured Anaerolineales bacterium
CCCCTCCCCTACAAAGGGAGGGGTGATACGCCCTGCCTGGCTCCCCCTTCCTTCGCAGGGAAGGGGGGTGGGGGGTTAGGTGGGGGCAAGTAGGACTTTGAAAGAACGCAGGCGCAACGCCAGAGGGCCGGGCACGTAGAGGAGAGTGAACGGTCAGGAGGTAGAACCATGAACATCTTCCACGCGGCCTACCTGGCCGCGCTCATCGCGGAAACCGTCATTCGTGTGCCGTACAACCAGCGGCGCAAGGGGATTCGAGTGTCCGTCAACCGCCTGACAGGCGGTGACAACGCCTTGCTCGGCCTGCTGTTCCTGGGCATGTTCCTGCTGCCCGTGGTCCACATCTTCACGCCCTGGCTGGCCTTCGCGGACTACAGCCTGCCCGGCTGGGCCGGCTGGCTCGGCGTCGCTCTCATGGCGGCGTCCGTCCTCGTGTTCTGGCGAGCGCACCGTGACCTGGGCCGCTACTGGACGCCCACTCTCCAGCTTCTGGACCAGCATCAACTGGTGGAGAACGGCCTGTACCGCTGGATTCGCCACCCCATGTACGCCGCCCAGTGGCTGTGGGTCCTGGCCCAGCCGCTCTTGTTGCAGAACTGGCTGGCCGGCGTTGTCGGCGCGCTCGTGTTTGTTCCCATGTACCTGTACCGCGTGGCCCACGAGGAGCGGATGATGGTGGAGCAGTTTGGCGAGCCATACCGGGCGTACATGGGGCGCACCGGGCGCGTGCTGCCCAGGTACGGAGTCAGGCGTGGGAACCAGAGCTAGTTACCTCACCGAGCGGGCGACGCGGTGGAGTTCGGCGTAGACGGCCTGGTAGGAGGCCAGCGGGCTGACCTCTTCGTAGTCCAGGCCGTGCGCCTCGCAGAAGGGCTTGATGAGGGCGCGGGCGCGGCCCAGGTGGGCGCGGGGCATGGTCGGGAACAGGTGGTGCTCGATCTGGTAGTTGAGGCCGCCGTAGACGAAGTCGGTGACGGGGTGGGGCAGCAGGTTGCGCGAGCTAAGCACCTGGCGCTCCATGAACGAGAGTTGGACGCCCTGGGTCCAGACGGGCATGCCCTTGTGGTTGGGCGCGGCGACCAGGGACAGGTAGAGGCCGGCGACAAGCTGGCTGCCGATAAACACCGCGAGCCAATGGCCGCCGAGGCGAGCGATGGCGACGGCCCACACCGCCAGGTTGAGGCTGAGCAGGGCGACTTCCACCAGACGCCGCGTCCCCCGCACGCGACGCAGGGCGTAGAGCCAGCCATCCACCCGCAGCACCAGCGCCGCCAGCGAGGTGAGCAGGAGCAGGATGGGCGCGAGCGTCCCCTGGTAGCCCACGGCCCGCCGCTGCCAGCCCTGGCGCGACTGGGCATCCTCCTCGGTAAAGGCGACCAGCGCCATGCCCCGAATCTCAGGGTCGCCGGCCGTCTCGTTGGTGTGGGCGTGGTGGGCGTTGTGGCGGTCGCGCCAGTTCCAAAACCCGACCCCCAGCGTCAGGCTCCAGCAAATCTCCCCCAAGACCCAATTCCAGCGCGCGCTGCGAAAGACGCCCATATGGCCCGCGTCGTGGCCGAGCAGCCCCAACTGCACCAGGGCGAAGCCGAGGGCGACGCTGGCAACGCCCGTGCCAAGCAGCGTCGGCGGCAGCGCCCAGGCCAGCGCCAGGGCCAGGGCGAACAGGGCGTAGGTGCGCAGGCCGAGGACCACGTAGTAGCCGTAGGCGCGGTCGAGCAGCCCCGCCGCGACGACCACCCGCCGCAGTTCGGCGTAGGCCGTGACGGGTGGCCGGGTCGGTGGCGCGCCCCGCGCCGGCAATGGATAGACGCCCTCCGTCAGGCTGATAGAAGCCATGACCCTCTCCTCTCGCTTTTGATTAAGAGGACGTGCGCGGCATATTGCGAACAGGAGTTACGCCGTAAGCCTACGTCGCCCAGGGCTGAAGCCCCTGGGCTAGGCAAACGAAGCCCTATAGGCTAAGAGCCTTAGCCCCCTTGGGGGGCTTTGCCTACCTAGCGCGGGCGCCCTGCCCTTCGAATGGAGGGTCAGCCCCGCGCGGCGGCGACCGCGTAACTCCTGTTTCGAAGGAAGCGAGCCGGGCCCTTCTCCCTCTGGGAGAGGGAGGGAAAGCCCATCACAGGCCGAGGCCTAGGGTTTCCGGGGGCGTAGCGCCCAAAGTCCGAACAACAGCGCCAGCGGCCCGACAGTAAAGTGGAAGACGTTCTCGCCCAGGTCGAGCTTCAGCCCGAAGGGGTGGTGGACCAGGACGCCCAGGAAGGCCAGCCCGGTGTAGAACATGCCAAAGGTCAGCACCAGGCGCGCCAGGGCCACCTCATCCGTGATGCGTGTCACAGCGCCAAGCATCACCAGCCCCCAGGCCATGTGAACCAGGGCGTGGAGGGGGTCGGCGTTGACGAAGGCCAGCGCCAGGTCGGGCAACGGGACGGCCAGGGCGCGCACGACCAGGGAGAGGCCTCCCTGGAGGAGAAGGGCCGCGCCGACAATCCAGAGGAAGCGGCGGACGAAGCGGGCGGGACGTGTGGGGGTGGGCCAGGCGGCCAGGCCGGCGCTCATAGCGGCGCCATCCGGGGCTGGCGCGCCTCGTGGCGGAGCCAGAGCAGGATCAAGGCGAGAGCTTCCGCGCCGAACAGGGCGAACCAGATCAGCGTCGGCAGGCCGGGCTTGAAGCGGTCCAGGTGGATGCCCGAGACGACCAGGACGAGCAGGGCCAGCAGGGTCAGGGCCAGGGTCAGCAGCCGGGCGCCCGACCACTCGGCCTCGCGGCTGGCGAACCAACAGCACACAGCCAGGGTGAGGAAGAAGCCGCTGTAGAGCTGCGACAGGGGCGGGGTCAGCGCCCACGGCCACAGAGTGATTGCCAGTGTCGGCGCGAGCAGGAGGACCAGCCCACTGACGCCGAGCAGCCCGGCCTGCACGAGCCAGAAGCCCGTCGGCCAGCCGGCCGGGGCGCGGCCACCCTCGCCACGCCAGCGCCAGAACGTCCAGGCGACGACGAGCGGGTCAATCAGATAGAACAGGGTCCAGCCGACGGGGAAGCGGTCGGGGTAGGCCAGTTCACCGAAGCCGAACACGGCGAGGCGGTAGAAGGTAATCAGCAGCAACCCTGCCGTCGCCAGCCCTACGCCGGCCAGGATGATGCGCACCTCGCGGAAGACGCCTGCCCGGCTGCACAGCAGCACGGCGATACCGAGGGCGGTGTAGAGCGCGGCGATGAAACGGGCGTTGAGCGGGCTGGCCGGCCACGGCTCGACCAGGTTGATGAGGCTGGGCTGGATGAGGGCGATGAAAAGCAGGAACGCTTGCAGGGCCACGATCAGGAAGAAGGCGCGTAACCACCGCGGAAGCCGCTGATCCATGCTACCCTCCTGTCTTACAGCAAGGCGAGACCCTTCACTTCGTTCAGGGTGACAGTTGAAACGCTCCTGGCGACCGAGCAAGAACGGGCAGGCTAGGCGGGATCGAAATGAACGTCCCACCGCGCCGCCAGCCGCCGCACGAAGCGGTCCTGCTCCTCGATGAGGTGGGCGTCGCGATCGGCCATCAAGCGGTTGAGCCAGGCGCGCTCGGGCGGACGCCACGTGATAAAGGCCTGATAGACCGGGTAGACCGCTTCCATGCTGTCGCCGACCTGGCGGCGCAGGGCCGGGCTGGCGCGAGCCATGAGGTAGTCGCCATAGGCCACGCCCGACCCGTGGTGGACCCCATCGTCCACGGCCAGGCGTTGGCACAGATTCCCCAGGACCGTGTCGTGGGCGATGCGGCTGATGTCGTGGAAGAAGGGGATGACCAGCGCCTCGAAGAAGCCCTGGATGCCGACGACGCGCTCTTCGAGGGTCTCGAACTCCCAGACCATGGCGGCTAACTCGTCCAGGTGGGGGTTGCGCTGGCCCAACTCGCCCACGCTCTCGGCGACCCTGAGCAGGGCCTCGACGTGGCGGGCCTCGTCCTGCACCATCGTGGTGTAGTACAGGGTGGCGGTGGGGTGTTCCGCGAGGGCCAGGAGTTCGGTGGAGGCGGTCACGGCCATCTGGTCGGCCTGGAGGAGTTGGGTGAGGATGGAGCGCCAGACCCCGCGCCACCGCTCGGAGGAGTGTTTGTCCGGGAGAACAGGCTGGCTGGCCCAGGGCAGGTCTTCGACACGCCAGACCTGCCGCTGGGCCAGGTGATAGTAGCGCCGCAGTCGCCGCAAGCGTGGGTCGAGCGCCGCGTCCTCCGCGCTCTCGTCAGGGACAACGTCGGGCTGGTGCATACTTCACCTCGAGGAGAGAAGACACTCGTGGTCAAGTACAGTATAGTCCAAATCAGGGACTTGTCTAGCCCCCTGGCGTCCTACTTGCATACAATCAAGCTACATCACGATGTTGACCAGCCGCCCCGGCACGACGATGACGCGGCGCGGCGCTTGGCTGCCCAGGACGCGCGCCACCGGCTCTGCTGTCAGCGCGGCCTCGCGCACCACCGCCTCGTCGGCGTCGGCGGCCACCTGGACACGCGCCACGACCTTGCCGTTGACCTGCACCGCCAGCTCGACCGCTTCGGGCGCGGCCAGGGCTGGGTCGAAGGTCGGCCAGGGCTGCTGGTGGATGCTTGTTGGGCGCCCCCAGCGCGCCCAGATTTCCTCAGTGATGAAGGGCGCGAACGGGGCCAGCAGGTGGACGAACGTCTCGACCTCGGCACGGGCCTGCTCCGACGGCAGCGCCGCCGCCTCGGCAGCCAGCCAGCGCGAGTGCTCCATCAGCGCCGCGACGGCGCTGTTCAGGCGAAAGGTCTCGACCGCTTCGGTCACGCGCTGGACCAGGCGGTGGGTGCGGGCTGTGACCGCCGACGGCTGACCGCCGTCCGCCGTCTGTCGTCTGCCGTCGGCGGTCGCTATCTCCCACACCCGCCGCAGGAACCTCTCGATGCCCACCAGGCCGTCGGTGCTCCAGGCGGCCGGCTCGTCGAAGGGGGCCATGAACAGCGTGTGCAGTCGCAGAGCGTCGGCGCTGTGGCCGTCAATGATCTCGTCGGGGCTGACGATGTTGCGCCGCGACTTGGACATGCGCTTGCCGTCGGGCGCGTGCAGGACGCCCTGGGAGCGCAGGGCTGGGAACGGCTCGTCAAAGTCCAGCAGCCCGGCGTCGTGCAGGGCCTGGGTCCAGAAGCGGGCGTACAGCAGGTGGCTGACCGCCTGCTCCGCCCCGCCGACGTACAGGTCTACCGGCAGCCAGGCGCGCACGGCGGCCGGGTCGAACGGCCCGTCGGTGTAATCCGGATTGGCGAAGCGCAGGAAGTACCACGACGAGCAGGCGTAGCCGCCCATGGTGTCGGTCTCGCGCCGCGCCTGTCGGCCACACTGGGGACAGGTTGTCTGGACAAACTCCGGCACGTTCGCCAGGGGCGACTGGCCGTCGCCGTAGGGGCGGTAGTCCTGGATGGGCGGCAGGCGCACGGGCAGTTGGTCGCGGGGCACGGGGACCGCGCCGCACTGGTCACAGTGGACAATGGGGATGGGCGTGCCCCAGTAGCGCTGGCGCGAGATCAGCCAGTCGCGCAGGTGGGGCAGCCAGTTCCGTTGCAGCGCCTTGATGTGGTCGGGCCAGTCCACCCGCGCCAGCCCGTCGCGCAGCCGGTCGGCATAGGCCGTGATGCGGAAGAACCACTGGGGCCTG
>CAZFUK010000276.1:0-7057 GCA_964522005.1 uncultured Anaerolineales bacterium
GACCTCTTCCCCACGAGAGATGCGCTCGAACAGGTCTTTGGTCTCGGGCGCCGGCTCGCCGCCCACCTCGCGCTCCAGCAGCGCCACCAGACCCTGATAGTGACGGATAGCCTGGCCACGCTCGCCCTGACGCGTGTAGCAGCGCATGAGGCCACGGTGCGCGGTTTCCAGCAGGTTATCGTGGACAATGGCGCGCCGGTAGACGTTGGCCGCCTCGGCGTAGCACCCGGCCGCGAAGAGCAGGTCCGCCTGGGTAAGCAGTGCCTCTTCGTAGAGGCGGCGTACCTCCTCGCGGCGGAGCAGAATCCACTCACTCTCGGCGCTCATATCTTCCAGGAAGTCGCCCTGGTAAAGCTGGAGGGCCGCCTCCAACTGCTGTATCGCCCGCGGTGGGTCGCTTTCCCGCACGCGCCGCGCCTCGGCCACGTGCGCCTCGAACGCCTCGACATCATAGCTGTAGGAGAGCGAGCGATTGAAGGCATAGCCATCGCGGCGGGCCAGAATCCACTCGTTGCCGCCTAGGGCGCGCCGCAGATGATGGAGCGTGGGGTGGAAACTGGTGCGGAGTTGGGCGGCGGAGGCGTCGGGCCACAGCATGACGCCGATCTGCTCCTTGGTGCGGACACCGCGCGACAGCAGGAAGAACAGCAGTTCCTTCGGCTTGGCATAGGTCCAGTCGGCGGAGGTGAGCAAGTGGTCGCTCCGGTAGACACGGCTTTGCCCCAGGCCGTAAATCCGGACGTCGGGAGGCGCAGCGGTGCGAGCAGGGGCGGCAGGTGAAGTGGCAGGAGACGGGGCGGATGGGCGCAGGTCAACGGTGAGGGCGTAGTCCACGGCCTGCGCCAGCGACAGGCTATACCCCCCGCTCCAAAGCTCGTTCGCGGCCTGCTCGTCCAGCGCCTGACGAGGGCGGGCGAGGCGAGGCGCCAGGTAGGTCTGCTCGACTGGTGAGCGCGGGGCGGCGATGGCCTCACGGATAGCAGCGGCGGCCCCTTCGAGCCGTAGCGCTGCCTCGGGCCGGTCTTGCCCCGCCGCCGTGGCCGCCAGGGCCTCCAGGCACTCCACAACCCCGTGTTGGTCGTGTAGGTCGCGCCGCAGCGCCAGGCTCTCGCGGGCCAACGCCGCCGCCCCGTCGTCGCCCGTATGTTGAGCGATGAGCGCCTGGGTGTTGAGGGCCATGGCGATTCCCCAGTGATGATCCAGCTCGCGGTAGAGGTTAAGGCTTGTCTCCGCCAACTCACATGCACGGGCGACCTGGTCCTGGTACAGAGCCGCGAGAGCCAAGCTGGCGTGTAGGAGAGCGACCCCCCAGCGGTTCCCCAGCTCGCGGAACAGGGCCAGAGCGTGCTCCTGCGAGGGGATGGCCCTGGCGAAGTCGGCCTGGTCGTGGGCGAGGAGGCCCAGGTTGGCAAGGGAGAATGCGATGCCACCCTTATCGGCGAGGCGCTGCCGCAGACCCAACGCCTCCTCGTGGAGGGCCAGGGAACGCGGGTAGTCGCCCATATTGCGGGCGGCCAGCCCCAGGTTGCTGAGGGCCAGGGCCAACCCTCGGTCGTCGGCGGCGCGGCGAAACAGGGCTATACTCTCCTGGAGGAGGGCAGTGGCGCGACGATACTGACCCTGCGCCAGAAAGAGGACCCCCAGGTTCAAGAGCGCCTGCGCTGCGAGGAGCGTGTGGTCCAGGCGCTGCGCCCGCGAGAGACTGTCCGTGTAGAGCAACTCGGCGCGCGCTGGGTCACCCCTGTCCTTGGCGAGCGTCCCCTGGTTATTGAGGACACGCGTGACGCCCACTTCGTCGCCCAGGGCGCTCTTGAGCGCCAGGCTCGCCTCGTAGCACTGGGCCGCGGCCACATAGTCGCTCTGGTTGTGGGCCAGGACGCCCGCGCCGTCGAGCGCCCGCGCGCGGAGGATCGAGGTGTCGCCTTCGGTGGCGGTGAGGATGCGGTCGAGCCAGTGACGGCCTTCGGTCATATACCCGCGCGCTTCCCAGAAGCGCCACAGGCCGGCCGCCATTTCGAGCGCCAGCGCCCCCTCCCCCTGATCCAAGGCCCATTCCAGAGCAGCGCGCAGGTTATCGTGTTCGGTGTCCAGGCGGTCCAGCCAGACAGACTGGTCGCCGCCTTGTAGCTCGGGTTCGGCCTGGCGCACCAGCGCCAGGCAGGTGTGAGCGTGCTTGCGGCCCGTCGCCTCGTGTTCGCCCGCCTCGTCGAGCCTTCGAGCCGCGTACTCGCGAATGGTCTCCAGGAAGTGATACCGCTCGCCCCCCGCCTGCGGCGGCATCACCAGGGATTTGCCGACCAATTGGCCGAGCAGGTCGAAGACCTCGGCCCGGGGCAGGTCATCGTCGGCGCACACGCTTTCCGCCGCCTCCCGCGTCCACCCGCCGCAGAAGACCCCCAACCGCCGCAGGCACGTCTGCTCTGGCAGGGTGAGGAGCTGGTAACTCCAGTTCATCAGATTATAGAGCGTCTGCTGGCGCGGGAGCGCCGTGCGGTTGCCATCCGTAAGCAGGTTGAAGGTGTCTTCGAGGTAGGCGGCAATCTGGTGCACCGTGAGCGTTCGCATGCGCGCCGCAGCCAGTTCGAGGGCGAGCGGAAGGCCATCGAGGTGGCAGCAGATGTAGGCGACGGCGGGGGCGTTTTCGTCTGTCAGTCGGAACTGGGGCTGAACGGCCGTCGCGCGGGTGACGAAGAGACGGACTCCCTCATACTCCAGGAGTCGGTCAGACGGCATCTCCGCCTCTAGCTCCGGTATCGAGAGAGGCGGGACGGGATAGATGCTCTCGCCCAGCATACCCAGCGCCTCACGGCTGGTGGTGAGGACATGGAGGTGGGGGCAGTTTGTCAGGAGGGTGTCGATCAAGTCGGCGCAGGCGGCCAGGAGATGCTCGCAATTGTCGAGAATCAGGACCAGCCGACAGGGCTGGAGGTGAGCCACAACGATTTCAGGCCACGTTTGTCCTGGCTGTTCGTGCAGCCCCAGCGTGCGCGCCACCGTCTGAGCCACCAAGCCAGGGTCGGTGAGCGTCGACAGGTCTACCCAGTAGACGCCATCCGGGAAGGTCTCAGCCAAGACGGCGGCTGTTTCGATGGCCAGGCGCGTCTTGCCGCAGCCGCCTGGCCCGATGAGAGTCAGCAGTCGGTTGGCCTGGAGAAGGCGCTGTATGTCGGCCTTCGCCTCGGCCCGGCCGATAAACCCGGTGACCGGGATGGGCAGGCGCGCATGCCCCCGCAGCGCCTGGCACGGGGAAGACGGCTCAGACGATACGCGGATGGCCGGTGCGGCCGGGGATAGTGTTGAGTGCGGTCGTGGGGCAGACCCGGCGCGTCCTCGCCGTCCATTGCCTCGACGGCGAGCCCCCTCCCCACCGTTCCCCTGTCTCACAGCAAAAGTCCTCCTGCAGACCAACCTGCAGACTAGAACGAGGCGATTGCACAAATGTTACAACGTTACACGTGAACAATTCGTTATTCTGTCCCATTTCCCTTATTTGTCAAAACAGGGCGGCGCTCGTCTTGCTGCAAGTAAGTGGTCACTCCTTCACGCGGCGTAATAAAGTCTATCCCGCACGCATCCACCCTGTACCATTATAATGACAGCAATTGTGCAAATTCATTACCCCTTCCCCTGACGATGGTTGTCATGTGTAGGTCGGGTGATGCATTCCGCCGTCCGTCAGGCGGCCCACCCAGCCCTGGATGTGACATTTTCAGTCGCAGAGGCCACAAACAGAAAGAGGTAGTCTGATGAAATCGCGTGTCTTACTCCTCACCCTCATTCTCGCCGTCGCGGTCGCCCTGGTTGGCTGCGGCGGTACGACGGCGACGCCCAGCACGAGCGCGCCGGCCGCCAAAGGTCCCGAAGAAGTCCAGATTGGCGTGATGGCGCCCCTGACGGGCAACAACGCCGAGTACGGCCAGATCTGGAAGAAGGCGATGGACCTGGCGCTGAGTGAGATCACCAAGCAGAACGCCATCCCCGGCAAGACGCTCAAGCTCGTCATCGAGGACACCCAGTCCGACCCGAAGCAAGCGGCGACCATCGCCAAGAAGTTCGCCGACGACCCGAAGATCGTGGCCGTCATCGGCGACTTCTCCAGCTCGGCGTCGCTCGCGGCGGCCCCCATCCTCCTGGAAGCCAAGAAGGTCCAGCTCTCGCCCACGGCGTCCGACCCCAAGTTCGCGGCGTCGGGCGAGTACATGTTCAGCATCGTGGGCAGCCAGTTGGGTGAGGCCCCGTTCCTGGCCGACATGGCGCTCAAGCAGATGGGCGGCAAGAAGATCGGCGTCATGTTCATCAACAACGACTGGGGCAACGTCACCAAGGACATCTTCGTGGACTCGGTCAAGAAGAGTGGCGGCGCCGTGGTCGAAGAGGTGCCCTACCTGCCCACCGACAAGGACTTCCGCGCCTCGCTGACCCGCCTCCAGGCCAAGCAGCCCGACGTGCTGTTTGTCGCCGGCTTCTACGACCAGGTCTCGCTGATGCAGAAGCAGCGCGCCGACCTGGGCTGGAAGGTGCCCGTGCTGTGCCCGTCGTCGTGCTACTCGCCGCTGATGATTCAGCAGGGCGGCGACGCGGCCGAAGGCCAGAAGCTGGCCGCCGTGTTCTTCCCGACCGACCCCAGCGCCAAGGTGCAGGCGTTCGTCAAGTCCTATAAGGAAGTGGCCGGGCAGGAGCCGAACCAGTTCGCGGCGCTGGCCTACGACTCGGTGTGGCTGCTGGCCTCGACCATCGCCAAGACCGGCACGGACAGTACCAAGATCCGCGAGGGTCTGGCGAACTTCGCTTCGGGCTACACGGGCGTCACGGGCGAGATGAAGTTCAACAGCGACCGCATCGTCGTCAAGAAGTACGTGCCGCTCCAGATCAAGAACGGCCAGTTCGAACTGTGGGCCCAATAGCGTGGACACCTTCCTACAGCAGCTTGTCAACGGTCTCACGCTCGGTAGCGTCTACGCCCTGCTGGCGATTGGCTTCTCGCTGATCTTCGGCGTGCTGAACCTCGTAACGTTTGCCCACGGCGAGGTGCTCATGGTGGGCGCGTTCGCGGGCTACTTCGCCTGGCGCGTCGTGCCCGGCAACATCCCGCTGGCGATTGCCGTCGGCGCGGGCGGCGCGTTCCTGCTGGCGCTGGGCATCGAGCGCATCTCGTTCCGCCCGTTCCGAGGCGCGCCCCACATGACAACCCTGCTCAGCACGCTGGGCGTGTCCATCATCCTGCTCAACTCTGGCATCCTGCTGCTGGGGGCCGAGACGCGCTCCCTCGACAACCCGCCTCGCCTGGGTCAGGTGATGCTGGGCACGGCGCGCGTCTCGGTCTTGCAACTGCTCATTATCGGCGTGTCGCTGGCGATGGTCGGGGCGCTCACCCTGTTCATCGCCCGCACCCGCTGGGGCCGCGCCATGCGGGCCATCTCGCAGGACCTGGACACGGCGCGGCTGATGGGCATCCCCACCACCCGCCTGACCGTGCTGGCCTTCGCCATTGGCTCGGCGCTGGCGGGCGTAGCGGGCGTACTCATCGGGCTGTACTACAACGCCTTCTCGCCCATGATGGGCGTGGACGCCGGGCTGAAAGCCTTCGCGGCCACCGTCCTCGGCGGGTTGGGCAGCGTGCCCGGCGCGGTTCTCGGCGGGCTGGCGCTCGGTCTGGCCGAAGACATGACCTCGGCCTACCTGAACCCGCAGTACCGCGACGTCGTCGGCTTCTCGATTATCATCCTCATGCTGATCTTCCGCCCGCGCGGGCTGATGGGGAAGCGAGTATGAAGCGTCTCACCCTCACCCCCCTCTACGGCTGGGCGGCCTTTGCCCTGGTCACGCTGCTGGTCGGCGTCCTGTTTCGGGACCAGTCGTACCTGATGCGCGTCGGCATCCTGGCGCTGCTCTACGGCGTCCTGACCGTCAGCCTCAACCTGGTCAACGGCTTCACCGGCCTGTTCTCCCTGGGCCACGCGGCGTTCTACGGCATCGGGGCCTACACGTCGGGCCTGCTGGCCCTGCGGTTGGGCTGGCCCTTCCCGCTGGCCCTGCTGTCGGCGGGGGTGGTGGCGGCGCTGTTCGGCCTGCTGCTCAGCCTGCCGTCGCTGCGGCTGAGGGGCATCTACCTGGCGATTGTGACGCTGGCCTTCGCGGAAATCGTGCGGCTCATGATCATCAACCTCCAGGGCCTGACGCGCGGCCCCTTCGGCCTGCCGGGCATCCCGCCGCCCAACCTGTTCGGCGTGCGGCTCACGAGCGACTTTAGCGTGTTCCTGCTGGCCCTGGCGCTGCTCCTGTTCGCCGTCTACGTCGTCGAGCGCATCATGCGCAGCCGCATCGGCGAGGCCCTGCTCGCCATCCGCGACGACGAGGTGGCGGCGGCGGCGTGCGGCATCCGCGTCTTCCAGTACAAAGTGCTGTCCTTCGTCACGGCGTCGTTCCTGGCCGGCATGGCAGGCAGCGTCTACGCCCACTACACCCGCTTTATCAGCCCCGACAGCTTCACCCTGAACGAGTCGTTCATCGTGCTGAGCATGCTCGTCTTCGGTGGGCTGGGCAGCACGGCCGGCGCGGTGCTCGGCGCGGGCGTGCTGACCGGCCTGCCCGAAGCCTTCCGCTTCGCCGCCGAGTACCGCATGCTCATCTACGGTATCGTGCTCACCCTGGTCATCCTGTTCCGCCCCCAGGGCATCCTCGGCTCGACCGCCTTCACCACCCCCGGCCTCCAGCTACCGTCGTTGGGGCGACTGGCGAGAGGAGGGCTGCGTGGCGCTGCTAAGACTTGACGCGGTCACCCGCCGCTTCGGCGGCCTGACCGCCCTACGCGACGTGTCGTTTGAGGTCCATGAGGGCGAGATTGTCGGCCTGATTGGCCCCAACGGCGCGGGCAAGAGCACGATCTTCAACGTCATCACCGGCGTCTTCCCCGCCACCAGTGGCCGCGTGCTGCTGCTGGACCAGGACATCACCCACCGCAGCACGGCGGCGATTGTCCAGTTGGGTATCGGACGCACCTTCCAGACCACGCGCCTGTTCAAGACGCTGAACGTGGTGGACAACCTGCGCCTCGGCA